>VGWC01000087.1 GCA_016873775.1 Ignavibacteria bacterium
TTGATTTCTTCCGATTTCTTGAGCATTAGGAACTCGCAATCCCGCAACTGTTCCGCCTTTTGCAACATTATCTGCAAATAATCGGAACGGAGAATCTTTCACAACGTCGCTCACGTTTGTCAATTGTAAATCGAAACGTAAATCCGGTTTATCGCTTCCGTATTTTTCAATCGCATCGTGATAACTCATTCGCTGAAACGGTGTGGAAATTTCAACATTCAAAACTTCTTGATACAATCGCTTCATACAACCTTCTACTATTTTATACACGAGTTCTTCATCTGGAAAAGAAATTTCCACGTCAATTTGCGTGAACTCCGGTTGTCTATCCGCGCGTAAATCTTCATCGCGAAAACATTTCACGATTTGAAAATATCTATCGAATCCCGCTACCATCAGAATTTGTTTATACGTTTGCGGCGATTGCGGAAGTGCATAAAATTTTCCATGATGGACGCGCGATGGAACGAGATAATCTCTTGCTCCTTCGGGAGTTGATTTCATCAGTATCGGCGTTTCAACTTCGAGAAAATTATGTTCAGAAAAATAATTGCGCACGACTTGATACATTTTGTGACGCATTATCATATTCTTTTGCATTTGTTCGCGGCGCAAATCCAAATAGCGATATTTCAATCGCGTTTCTTCATTCGTGTTGTCTTCCTCAGAAATAGAAAACGGCGGAGTTTCAGAACGATTGAGAATTGTAAGTTCAGAAATCAGTACGTCAATTTGTCCCGTTGCGAGTTCTGAATTTTCCGTTCCGTCGGGACGTTTTTCAATTTTCCCGGAAACCGAAACGACAAATTCGCTCCGAAGATGTTTCGATTCTTCATACACGTTTGCATCGCATCGTTGCGGATTAAAAACGATTTGTGTTTTTCCGTAACGGTCGCGCAAATCAATAAACAGTACGCCGCCTAAATCGCGTACGCGGTCAATCCACCCGTTGAGTGTTACAAATTTTCCTATATCAGAAATACGGAGTTCACCGCACGAATGTGTTCGTTGATTATAATTCATCAATGTTAATTGGAATACGTTCTAAAAAAAATTGGTGAACAAAATACAGAAAAACAGAATGAGCATCAAAAGAAGCGTGCATTTCTTCTAATGGTGAGTTGTGAATTTTAAGTATCTTTACCGCGAAAATTTTATAAAAAAATGTATGTCATTGATAAAGTTGCAATCCACTCTGATATTCCTTCGATACAATTCGCTTGCGATTTGAGTGAATGCAAAGGAGCATGTTGTTCATTGAAAGGTGCAGGAGGTGCGCCGATAGACCAGAGAGAAATTTCTGTCATTCGAAAGGCAATTCCGGCGGTAAAGAAATATCTTTCACAAAGCCATCAGCAACATTTAAATAACAACGATTTTTTTTATAAATATAATGCTGAATATGCACTTCAAAGCGTGAACGACCGTGATTGCGTTTTCGCATTTCGCGAAAACGGAATCGTGAAATGTTCGTTTGAATATGCATTTGCACGGCAGGAAATAAATTTTCAAAAACCAATTTCGTGCCATCTTTTTCCACTTCGCATTCGAAATTTTGGCGGACCAATTTTGCACTACGAACGCCTTGACGAATGTCGTTCAGCAGTTAAAAAGGGAACGGATGAACAAATTTTACTTTATGATTTTTTGCATTCATCACTCAAGCGCAAATTTGGAAATTCTTGGTTTAATAAAATGCGTTCAATATTCCGCGTTTCACCTTCGGACATCGAGTAAATAATTTGTTATGCTTTATCAGGAATTGCGGCAACGATTAGAACAGAAACTCTCTCCGCAACAAATACAATACTTAAAATTATTACAGCAACCTTTACTTTCGTTGGAACAATGCATTAAACAGGAATTGGAGTTTAATCCTTTTCTTGAAGAAGGAGACAATGAAGAAGAAACACAGGAAGAACAATCATCGGATGATACACTCGAATCAGAAAGCAGCGACAATGAAGAAAAAACGACAGAGGACGATTTTTCATTTGAACATTTATTAAACGATGAGAACGAAGGTTACAAAAGTTCTGAACATTGGGACAATAACGAAGACAAAGAAGATTTTCCCGCAGAAGAACGATTGCCATTATATTCCCAACTCATTGAACAATTACAACTTCTTGAACTTTCTGACGAAGAAAAAATTTTCGGTAAAGAAGTAATTGGTAATTTAGATGATGATGGATATTTGCGAATTCCATTGGATGATATTCTTGCAGAAGTTAATAACATCATCACCAAAGAAAAAGCGGAACATGTCTTACACGAAATCCAACATCTTGACCCGCCGGGAATCGCATCACGAAATTTGCGCGAATGTTTGTTGGCACAACTCGATGGCGGACAGTTCGAACTGAAAAGAGAAGAACTTGCGAGAAATATTTTAGAATTTTGTTACGATGACTTCATCAATAAACGCTTGGAAAAAGTTATAGAGAAGTTAAAAACAACTCCCGATGAATTTAAAAATGCTGAGCAACTCATTAGAAAATTAAATCCCAAACCGGGAGAAAGTACTGCAAACAGCGAACAGCTCACAATTATTCCGGATTTTATTGTCAAGCAAAACAATGACGAACTTCTTGTTGAAGCAACAAACACATATTTGCCAAACATTCGCATTAATAAACGATACATCGAAATGATGACGCATCAAACAGCTCAAATTTCTCAGGAAGCGAAGGATTTTATCAAGCAACGGTTTGATGCAGCGAAAACATTTATCCAAAGCATTCAGCAGCGGCATACGACGTTGTTAGATATTATGAATGCCATTATTTCCAAGCAACCGGAATTTTTTGAAACGGGAGAAAATCTTCGCCCGCTCACGAATCGCAATATTGCAGAAATAGTACATCTCGACGAATCAACTGTGAGCAGAGCAGTACATGGAAAATATGTTCAAACGCAGCACGGAACATTCCCTCTGAAATATTTTTTTAGTAGTAAAGTACAGCAATCAAACGGCGAAGATATTTCTAACAAAGAAGCAAAACAGATGATTAAACGACTCATTGAAAGAGAAGATAAAACACATCCGCTCTCCGATGATTTGATAGCAAAACAGATGACGCTTAAAGGACTTCCGCTTGCGCGAAGAACGATTACAAAATACCGCGAGCAACTTGCCATTCCCGTTGCACGTCTACGACGTAAACTCTAATGCGTATTTTCGTCACAAAATTCACTTATATCAGATAAAAAAATATTCAAAAAAATTTCAATGGATTTTATTTTTCACGCAACAACAGTCATAGGAATCAGAAGAAACTGCGAAGTCGCAATCGGTTCCGATGGGCAAGTAACAGTAAGCAATACCGTGATGAAAAACCACGCGAAGAAAGTGAGAAAATTGCACGATGGAAAAATTCTTGCTGGTTTTGCGGGCGCAGCAGCAGATGCATTGACATTGTTTGATAAATTTGAAAGTAAACTGGAACAATATCGAGGAAATCTTGAACGCGCTTCCGTTGAACTTGCAAAAGAATGGAGAACGGATAAATATCTTCATCGTCTTGAAGCGTTACTCGCAGTAATGGATAAGGAACGTTCATTATTAATTTCAGGTACGGGAGAAATTATCGAACCTGACGATGGAATTATTGCTATCGGAAGTGGGGGAAGTTTTGCGCTTGCTGCTGCACGAATGCTTGTGAAACATTCTTCGCTTTCAGCAAAAGAAATTGTTCGCGAATCATTAGAAACAGCAGGAGATATTTGTATTTTCACGAATAAAAATATTACGATTGAAGAACTTTAATCCCAAAGTAGAATTGGTAAAATATTCATTTCATTTAAAAATTATTGATGGAAAAAAAAATAAAACAGAACAACCATAAAGAATTAACACCGAGCGAAATCGTCAAAGAACTCGATAAATACATCATTGGGCAAAACAATGCAAAGAAATCCGTTGCAATTGCACTTCGAAACCGCTGGAGACGGTTGCAGGTTGCGGATAACTTACGTGAAGAAATAATGCCAAATAACATTATCCTTATTGGACCAACGGGTGTCGGCAAAACAGAAATTGCACGACGACTAGCAAAACTCGCAAATGCGCCGTTCATCAAAGTGGAAGCGACTAAATACACCGAAGTAGGTTACGTTGGACGCGATGTCGAATCTATGGTTCGCGACATTGCTGATATCGGAGTCAATATGGTAAAAGCGGAACGAACTATCGCCGTTCAGGAAAAAGCCGCAAAACACGTTGAAGAACGGATTCTTGATATTCTCGTTCCACCGCTAAAACGAAAGCAAACGACAAGTGAAAATGCAGAGGTTACTGATGCAGTTCAGCAGGCAGAAGAAAATTATGCAACACGTGAACGTTTCCGTGAAAAAGTGCGCGCAGGAAGTTTGGATGACAAAGTAATCGAAGTAGATGTTCCGACTTCACAAGTACCGAATATGCAAGTGTTTGGTCCGTTCAATCTCGAAGAAATTGGCGTGAACGTTCAGGAAATCTTCGGGAACATGATGCCGAAAAAAATGAAGAAGCGAAAAATGTCTGTCAAAGAAGCAAAACTATTTCTTCAGCAAGAAGAAGCAGAAAAATTGATAGATATGGAAGCTGTTGTTCGCGAAGCAATAGAACGAGTGGAAAATTCAGGAATTATTTTTGTTGATGAGATAGATAAAATTGCAGGAAGCAAATCTCATGGCGGGGGTCCCGATGTTTCACGAGAAGGTGTTCAGCGCGATTTACTTCCCGTTGTCGAAGGTTCATCCGTTATGTCAAAATATGGTATCGTAAAAACCGACCATATTTTATTCATCGCATCGGGAGCGTTTCATACATCGAAGCCTTCGGATTTAATTCCTGAACTTCAAGGTCGTTTTCCGATTCGAGTTGAATTAAATTCGCTAACAGAAAATGATTTCATAAAAATTCTTACACTCCCTGAAAATGCACTAACGTTACAATATTCAGCGTTATTGGAAACAGAAAAAATTACTCTTAATTTTACAGAAAGCGGTATTCAGGAAATTGCAAAAATTGCAACAGAAGTGAACGAGCAAGTTGAAAACATCGGCGCGCGACGTTTGCACACAATTATGACTACACTTCTTGAAGATATTCTCTTTGATGCGCCTGATAATATTGATTCCCAAACAATAAAGATTTCCAAAGAACTTGTGCGCGAGCGATTATCTTCTATCGTTAAGAACCGTGATTTAAGCAGATATATTTTATAATGAGTTTTAAAAAAGAACAATCATATTTTTTCGTATGAACATTCTCATTGCAGACGACGACCCTGTTGCGTTGAATATCTTACAATTGATGTTGGAACGATTGGGACATGATGTCAGTGCTGTGAAAAACGGAAATGACGCGTGGAATATCATTCAGCAAAAAAATACTCCGCATTTGTTAATTCTTGACAGACAAATGCCGGGAATGCTCGGTGAAGAAATTTGTAAAAAAGTTCGTGAACAATTCCCTGCAATTCCGTTTTATATTATTCTCATCACTGGCGCATTGAAAGAAACAAGCGATATAATCGAAGGACTTCAAACTGGGGCGGATGATTACATCACGAAACCGTTTGTTGCAAAAGAACTGCAAGCGCGTGTTCAAGCGGGGGTTCGAATTCTTCATCTCGAATTTTCTCTTGCACAACGAATCTTGGAACTAGAAAACGCTCTCTTACACGTACAACAATTGCAAGGGTTACTGCCGATTTGTTCCTACTGCAAAAAAATTCGTGATGATAAAAAATACTGGCACGAAATTGAGGAATATATTATACATCACTCGGAAGCAAAATTTAGTCACGGGATTTGTCCCGATTGTTACGAAACAATTGCTAAACCTCAAATTGACGAATTGAAACGTAAACATTCATCGTAATATACTTACTGACGACATTATGAGCGTATCAGTTCTCCCCTCTCCATTTGCACTTGGTTCTCCAATGCCGGAATTTTTCAATCTCCCTTGTGCTGATGGAAAAACATATTCTTCTTCAGATTTTTCAGAAAAGAAATTTCTCGTCATCGCATTTACCTGCAACCATTGTCCGTACGTGCAAGCGTATGAAGAAAGAATTATGCAATTACAGAATGATTATTTGCAGAAACAAGTTCAAGTAATATGTATCAATGCGAACGAAATTCAGAATTATCCCGAAGATAGTTTAGAAAAAATGAAAGAACGAGCGACGTTGAAAAATTTCAATTTTATTTATATACGCGATGAAGACCAAAGCGTAGCAAACAAATTTTTCGCAACTCATACACCTGAATTTTTTTTGTTTGATTCGGAAAGAACATTACGCTATCACGGAAGAATGGATGATAATTGGCAATATCCCAATCAAGTGCAAGAAACGTTTTTGCGTGATGCCATTGACACTTTACTTAATGGAAAAACAATAAAAACTCCCGAAACATTTTCGATTGGTTGTACGATAAAATGGAAACGATAAACTTCTGTTCTCCATTATTCCTTCACTTCACAAAAATTATTTTTTTACATATTTCCAGTTTCTCACTTTTCCTTCACTCATCCATTCAATTGCAAAAACAATGCGTTTATTCCTTGTTTCCTCTGTTTTTGCTTCCGTAAGCCACTCGATATATTCTTTTTTATTCGAGTAACTAAATCCTTCGAATGTTGCTTCTGCTTTTTTATTGTTACGTAATGCGTTTTTTAAATATTCAGGAACAACAAGTTCAACTTTTTTCTTTTTTTGCTTCTGTGGTAATTTCACTCCTTCGTCATTCAATTTTTTGGCTTGTTGAATAAAATCTAAAATTACTGTATCGGGAGGAAGATCATACATCGAAGTAATTCTCCCAAGATTTCCCATCGCTTCACCACCTTTGTTTTTTCTCTCTCCCAAAAAATTTTTGGGGTCAATAAGCAACTGATATTTCCAAAATCCAAACACACAATGCTTTTTGAAAGCCGCTATACTGCACAACAGTCCTTTATATTCGAACGAAGGAAAACTCCATTTGATTGATTCAACAACTTCTGGACATCCAAGATGAATCAGTTTTCGTAAATGTTTGAGAATTGGTTTTGCAAAATCAGCAGACTTCGCAATATATGCGTCTATGCGTTTATCAGTTGTTGACATATTCAAAAAAATGCACGTGAATATGGTAGTGAGCAAAAGAACGGATGTTAATAAAAAATTATTCTCTCTTCCATATAGGCAAATTTCCTTCTATGGGCGGAGCACCAAGTGTATCAAGTTGTCGTTCAAGAAACGGAATTTCTTCTTCAAGAATTTTTTTTAAACTTCCGTATACAATTTCAAATTCCTCAACGGCGATGTGAAATGCTTGTTTTTGAATTTCTGTAACGTCAGCGTTCGAAGAATAAAAACTTTCCGTGAGTTTATTCATCCTCGATAAAATTGATGGCGGCGCAGCATCATTTCTTTGCGAAATTATTTCATCGCCTGTAAATTTACGATTCATTTGTGTTAGACGCAATTCGAGATTGCGAATTTTTTCGTGAATTGTTGCAGTAGTATCTTGCGTTTGCATCAATGCAATTTTTATTACATTCACTTTCGATTTTGTTTCGCGCAATACACTCAGACTCGCGCTCACGACGCTTTGCAATCTCGACGACTTTTGCTGAAACGAAATTAACGCACTTCTATCTTTTGTTGCAATAGATGGTACTCCGAGTGGCTTGCAAATAAAATCCATCGGTCCAGCAATTTGCGTTTCAACTCCATCAATTCGCTTCAACATTGTTACAGAATATTTTCCCGGCAGCACAAACCACGCAGAATTACTTCCATCATTTACAGAACTTGAATTCACCGGGTCGAGCGCAGGATAACGCAAATCCCAGGTGATGCGATTGATTCCTTCGCTGTTCTCCCCTTTCAGTTTTCGCACAACATTTCCCGCCTCATCTTTAATGACAAAAAATATTGCCGGTGATTCTTCGTCAACTTCCATTCGCGATTCATCGTAGGTGGGAATTTTTATTTCGGTTTTGTTTTTCACCGCATCTTTTTCTGCTTCTTTACGTTTTTGTTTTTTTGTTTTCATTGCTTCTTTGATGTAATATGAAAACGTCGCGCCGAACGGTGGATTTTTCGCAAGATAAAAATTATCTCCTTGCCAACCTTGGTCATCACCAGTTAATGGGTCTTTTTGAATGTACATCAGCGCATCTTTGATTGGAAAAATGTGCGCGTTTTTATCTAACAGCTCAGGATTTGCTGAACGTAATAGAGAATAATCATCGAGAACATAAAATCCCCTGCCGAATGTTGCGAGCACTAAATCGTTTTCGCGTTTCTGAATTGCAATATCTTTCACGGCAATTGAAGGTAAACCGCTGGAAAGTTGCGTCCAAATTTTTCCTCCGTTGTTTGAGAAATACAGTCCAAATTCTGTTCCGACAAAAAGTAAGTTCGCATCTTGATAATCTTCCGCAAACGATTTCACCGAACCATTCTCCGGTAAATTATTCGAAATCATTTTCCAACTTTTTCCTTTGTCGTTGCTTTTCAAAACATACGGTTTGAAATCACCTTGCTGATGATTATCGAATGCCGCATACACTACGTTTTCATCGTGTTGCGAAGCGTTGACGACAGTGACATACGCCAATTCGGGGATGCCGGAAATTTTATCAACTTTTCTCCACTCACTGTTTTCATTTTCTTTCACATGAATCAATCCATCATCCGTTCCGACGTAGAGCAAATTTTCTTTCTTCGGCGATTCAGAAATTTGCGAAAGGTTTCCCCACGCCGCAGTATTGCCGTGACGATTGATTGCATCTACGCTCCACAATTTTCCCATTATCGGAATTTTATTTCTATCCATTTGCCTCGACAAATCTCCGCCAATTGCTTTCCACGAACTTCCTCTATCGTCGCTGCGAAACAGTTTATTCGCGCCGAAATACAACCGCGAAGAATTATGCGGGCTAATAATAAGCGGCGCATCCCAGTTCCATCGCAAACCATCTTCGCCTTTGTCTTCAATCGGCTGAATCCACAACACTTCTCCTGTTTTTTTATCGAAACGTGCAAGTCCGCCGTATTGATATTCCGAATACACGATGTTCGGGTCATTTGGGTCAATGCGCGTTACAAATCCATCGCCACCAATCGTTACGTACCAATCGCTATTTAAAATTCCATATTTCGAAATCGTTTGCGATGGTCCGCCAAGTGTTGCGTTGTC
>VGWC01000088.1 GCA_016873775.1 Ignavibacteria bacterium
CAAAATTCATTTTGGATAAACTTTTTGTTCACAAACAACAACTGATTTCTTGTTGTCTTGTGTTTCCCACAAATGAGATTTCGGCTTAGTTGGCTTTGTTTCTTTCTCAACTTTGTTACATCCAAAACGATGTATTTTATAAAGTATCGGTATTATTGTTGGTGTACGTGCTTCACATTGCTGTTAAAATGTGTTATGTTTCTTCTAGTAATGAAGTTTCATTTTCACGGGCATACCATACGAAAAAAGAATTTTATTTCTTCATTAGAAATTCCAAAAAAATTAAGGATGAAACAAGTATATTTTCCATCGAAAATTCAAACGTTACAATTAATGCTCACTGATTTAACAAAAATAGATTACAAAGAAAATATTCTCGACACTATCGGAAATACTCCGCTCATAAAACTCAACAAAATCGTAAGAGGATTGAAACCGACAGTGTTTGCAAAAGTGGAATTTTTTAATCCTGGTGGTTCGGTCAAAGATAGAATAGGCATAACCATTATCGAAGAAGCAGAACGCGATGGGCGACTGAAATCAGGCGGAACGATTGTTGAAGCAACGTCAGGAAACACTGGAATGGGACTTGCGCTTGCGGCTTCGGTTAAAGGATATAAAACAATTTTTACGATGCCTGATAAAATGAGTCAAGAAAAAATTCGTTTGTTGCGCTCATTTGGCGCAGAAGTAATCATCACGCCGACTTCCGTTCCACACGAATCGCCGGAAAGTTATACGGAAGTTGCAAAAAAAATTGTTCGTGAAACTCCGAATTCCATTCTTGCAAATCAATTTTTCAACCCCCAAAATCCGGATGCGCATTACAAAACAACTGGACCGGAAATATGGAAACAAACTGCGGGACAAGTTGATTATTTTGTTGCAGGAATCGGAACAGGCGGAACAATTACCGGCGTTGGAAAATTTTTGAAGGAACAAAATCCGAAAATAAAAATCATCGCAGTTGACCCGAAAGGTTCAATACTTCGCGAATATTATTACACAAAAAATTCGCATCCTGAATTTAAACCATACAAAGTGGAAGGCATTGGACAAGATTGGGTGCCGGGAACGTTGAATTGCGATTTCATTGATGAATTTATCGAAGTAACGGACAAAGAAGCATTTCTTGTCGCACGAAAACTTACGCGCGAAGAAGGAATATTTACTGGTGGCTCGTCGGGAACTGCACTTGCAGGAACGCTAAAACTGGCTGAACGACTTTCAGAAAAAGACATTATTGTAACATTGCTTCCTGATACAGGAGAGCGATACATCAGCAAATTATACAACGATGAGTGGATGAAAGAAAATGGTTTTCTTGTGCCGGAAAGAATTACGTTGCGATTTGTTTTGAACGAAAAAGAGAAAGGAGTTCCACAACTCGTGAGTTTATATCCCACAGATAATATTCGGCACGTATTGATGTTAATTAGTAAATATAACGTTTCGCAATTTCCAGTTCTCGAAGGAAATAAATGTGTTGGCTCGATTGAAGAAACTACGATAATGCGACAAGTAATGAAAAATCCATCTATGCTGGATGCTGCGGTAAAAGATGTGATGCAATCCGCTTTTCCTGTAGTAAATATTGATTCGGAAATTTCTTTTGCTGTCGAACATCTCACCGATAACGCATCAGCAGTTTTAGTGGATGAAGGAAACAAAATTGTTGGCATCATTACGAAGTATGATGTGTTGGAATATTTAGCAAGATAAAACATTTTACATTTTTGATTTGATACTGAACATTGCTAAATCTAAAATGTAAAATATAAAATGTTCAATGTCCGTTCCCCGCGAAATCTCTCATCAAATTCACGAACGCGATAACTACATTTGCGTGTATTGCAATCTCGATGGAAGATTGAGTTATCAAAATTTCAAAACGTTGACGATTGACCACGTGCGACCAAAAATGTTTGGTGATAATCACTCGCTCGAAAATCTTGTTACGGCTTGTTATGTTTGCAATCAACTCAAAGGACATTATTTTCCGAAACATCTTCATAACGAAAAAGAAATTATGCATAACATCCGTGAACATATTGCACGAGAACGAGCGAAAGATTTTGAGAGATATGTTGATGTTGTTTCGCCGTTTTTACATTCTATAAAATAACTTACTTATGAATACAATTACATTTGATAATGCACTCGATGTTGTCGAACAACTTCCGTATGAACAAAAAGAAGAACTCGTTGACATTATGAAAAAAAGGTTAATAGACGAACGGAGAGTAGAAATAGTACTGTTAAATATTGGAACACAGAAGATGTGTACTAATTGCACTTTTAAAATTGCATAAAAACAAATATTCGACACGAATTACATTAATGATAATTCGTGGCAAACAAAAATAAAATGAAATTCTCCACCAAAACAATTCACGCTGGACAAGAACCAAATCCCAATAACGGCGCAGTAATGACTCCCGTGTATTTAACTTCTACGTACGTTCAAGACGGAATCGGAAAGCCGCGCGAAAATTACGAATACTCGCGCGTTACCAATCCCACTCGCACTGCGTTGGAAGAATGTCTTGCTTCGCTTGAAAACGGAAAATACGGAATGTGTTTCGGTTCGGGAATGGCGGCAATTGATTCACTCTTTCATTTGTTCAAACCAAATGACCATATAATTTTATCTCGCAATTTGTACGGCGGAACATTTCGTATCGCAAATTTCATTTGGAGCGATTACGGTTTACAGTTTTCTTTTGTTGATACAACACAAATGAAAGAAGTTGAAAACGCTTTGCAAAAGGAAACGAAAATGATTTTCGTGGAAACGCCGACAAATCCAACAATGGAAATTACGGATTTAAAACTCATTGCAGCGTTTTCAAAGAAACATAAAATTCTTTCCGTTGTTGATAATACATTCGCAACTCCCTATTTACAACGACCGATTGATTTAGGAATTGATGTTGTCGTTCACTCCCTCACAAAATATCTCAATGGACATAGCGATATGCTTGGCGGCGTAGTTGTAACGAATGATGATTACGTTGCAGAGCGATTGAAGTATTTTCAAAAATGTATCGGCGGAATTTTATCTCCGTTTGATGCATGGTTATGTTTGCGCGGTGTGAAAACTCTTTCCGTGAGAATGGAACAGCACGGAAAAAGTGCGATGAACGTTGCTGAGTTTCTTTCTTCACATAAAAAAATAAAACAAGTGTTTTATCCCGGATTAAAAAATCATCCGCAACATCAACTTGCAAAGCGGCAAATGAAAAATTTCGGAGGAATGATTTCTTTTGACGTTGGCTCACTAGCAAACGCAAAAAAATTTCTTGCGAAAGTTCGACTCTGCGCGCTTGCTGAAAGTCTGGGCGGAGTAGAAACATTGATTTCTCATCCTGCTACAATGACGCACGCCGCAATTCCACCGGATGAACGCAAACGCATCGGCGTAACAGATGGACTCGTTCGCATTTCTGTTGGATTAGAAGACGTTGATGATATTATTGATGATTTGAAAAACGCGTTGCGATAATTTTTTCTCAAAACAATATTCACTCAAATACAAACCACTATGGAAGAACGACTCTTAACACCGGAAGCATTTTCGACAACTTCTGCATTCTCAAAAATCTTCAACACATACACCGAACCTTCTTCTGTTTTTGAAGAAGTTACACGACAAGAAAAGACAACATCAAATTGGCTGTTACCGGCTATTCTCTGTATCGTTGCAGGAATAGTTTTTACGTTCGTCGTTTTCTCTGACCCTGTGATAAAACAAGAAATGCGCTATCAACAATTACATAAAATGCAAGAGAAAGTCGCAAATGGTGAAATGACGCAAGAGCAATATGATAGAGCAGTAGATTTTATTCCCGAACCCGGTTCAACAATTTTTCTTGTTACCGGAATCGGTGGCGTTATTGTCGTTACATTTCTTTCGCTTTTGATTGTTGCGTTGGTAATGATGCTTGCAGGAAAAATGTTTTTGCAAACGCAAGCAACGTTTGGAAAAATAATGGAAGTTGTCGGATTATCGTATTCGGTGTTTATCATCGGGGGAATCGTATCAATCTTGACAATTAAAATCGGCGGTTCGATGAGTAAAACACCGAGTGCCGCTTTTTTCCTCAACGCATTTGATACCAATAATGCGATGCACCATTTACTGAAATTCGCTGACGTGTTTTCGTTCTGGTATGTTTTTGTTCTTGCGATTGGCTTATCGAAACTTTTTCAAAAACCATTAGGAAGTGTTATCGGAATTGTATTCGGTTTGTGGTTAGTGTATGCAGTAGGATTTTCATTCGTCAGCGCGATGTAAAAATATTTTCTTGAAAAAATTTTATTCAATGGAATTTTCAAACAAAACATTCATCATCACCGGTGCATCGAGCGGTATTGGAAAAGCAACTGCATTGCAAGCATTACACTGCAATGCAAACGTTTCTGTTGTTTCGCGAAGAGAAAAAGAACTGCGTGAAATATTTTCTCCGTTTCAGAATTCTGAAATTATCTCTGCGGATATTACGAGCGAAAGCAATAGAAAATTTATTATTGAAAAAACGTTGCATCGGTTTGGAGAAATTGATGTACTCGTCAATGCCGCAGGAATTATCGGAATGGGTTCTGTAGAAAATACTTCGCTTGACGATTGGGATAGAATGTTGGATACGAATTTGCGTTCTATTTTTCGACTCACGCAACTCGCTCTCCCCTCACTTATTGAACGAAAAGGAAATATCGTGAGCGTTTCGAGCGTAACAGGAATTCGCGCATTCCCGAATGTGCTTGCATATTGTATTAGTAAAGCGGGTGTTGACCAATTCACACGTTGTGTTGCGTTGGAACTTGCGCCAAAAGGTGTACGAGTAAACGCAATCAATCCAGGTGTTGTCGTAACAAATTTGCACAAATCCAGCGGAATGAATGACGAGAAGTATCAACAATTTCTCGAACACAGTAAATCCACTCATCCTCTCGGTAGAGTCGGCACTCCGGAAGAAATCGCAGAACTTATTCTCTTCCTCGCTTCAGAAAATGCCGGATGGATTACAGGAGAAACTATTGCAATTGACGGAGGTCGCGCGCAAACATGTGCAAGATAATTGAGAGAAACACCTTATGGTATTTACATCAAGCAAACGCACGAATTATTTTTTACTTACGTATTCGTGTTTCAATTCTGTAATAACGGTTTCGTAGAGATTAAGTTTTTATCTTTTGAACTCAATGCAGAATAATTCAAAAATTGAAATTCTACTAAATCGGTTTCTCTCACTGTTCCATAATCACCTGTCGTTCCTTCATTATGTGTGAGTACTTGAATGATGTTAAATATTCTATTGTAAAACATACAAAGAACTTTTGCTTGTTCTTTCTGAATATTGGGAACAATGTAATTTTTTTGTATAGATGAGAACAATAAAATTGTTTGTGTTGGAGACATTGTTTGTAATTCACCTAATCGTTTCAATTGCCATCCTCATTCTATTCACACTTTCATCTCTTCCAAGAATAAAAAGTATATCATACAAACCTGGACCTGCGCTTACACCTGAAATTGCAAGCCGCGTTCCATGAATCAATTTCCCATTTCCGATTTGTAATTGTTGCGCCGTTTTGTGTAATGCAGTTTCGTAATCTTCTTTTTTTGGATGAACGAGTTTGGAAAATTCTTCTGTAAGGAGTTTCATTTGCGATGGAGTTTCTTCTTTCCAATTTTTCTTTACTGAATTTTCTTCGTATTGCGTTGGAGATTCAAAAAAGTATGATGCGTTTTCAATAACATCTTTGACAAACGTCATTCGTTCACGCATTGCAGTTAATACTTGTAGCAAATATTCTTCCGAAAAATTTTTGTCCGCAAATTTTGATTTCAATAATTCTTCTTTCAACATGTGTAAAACTTCTTCATCAGTTTTTTTTCGTAAGTGCTGAAAGTTCAGTGAATTAAGTTTATCCACATTGAAAACTGCTCCAGATTTATGAACCCGCTCCAACGAAAATTGCTCAATCAATTCTTGCAATGAAAAATATTCTTGCTCCGTTCCGGGATTCCAGCCAAGCAACGCAACAAAATTTACAAGCGCTTCTTTCAAATATCCTTTATCGCGATAATCTTCAACAGCAACATCACCCTGACGTTTGCTGAGTTTGCTTTTATCTGGATTGAGCAACAACGGAAGATGTGCCATTTGCGGAACTTGCCAACCGAAATATTCATAGAGCAATAAATGTTTCGGAACACTCGAAAGCCATTCTTCTCCGCGAATTACGTGCGTAATGTTCATCAAATAATCATCAACAACAACAGCGAGATGATATGTTGGAAATCCATCTGACTTGAGTAAAACTTGGTCGTCAATTATCTTTGATTGAAATTCAACATCGCCGCGAACTATATCGTGAAATTTGATTGTTCGATTTTCCGGAATTTTCATTCTCACGACGTGTGGAATTTTCTTGTCAATAGTTTCCTGAATTTCTTTTTCGGAAAGTTTTAAACACGTTCTATCATATTTTACGTCAACTTTTTTTGTTTCCATTTCATTGCGCATTTGTTCAAGTCGTTCTGATGTGCAGAAGCAACGATACGCTTTTCCTTCGTGCAAAAGTTTTTCAACGTGTTGTTTGTAAATTTCTAATCGTTGCGATTGAAAGTACGGTCCTTCGTCATAATCAATTCCCGCCCAATGAAGTGCTTCAATCAATTTTTCTGTTGCTCCTTCTACGTAACGCGCTCTGTCTGTATCTTCAATACGAAGAACAAATTTTCCGTTGTGTTTTCTTGCAAATAAATAATTGTATAACGCTGTACGCAAACCACCAACGTGCAAATATCCTGTTGGACTTGGAGCAAAACGAACGTGAACTGAGTCGTGCATAATTTATCGTAAATTTTCTAAACTATGAGTTAATTTTTCAACAGTAATCTTAAACGAAACTAACTTCTCTCGCTCTTTTTCAATTACATCTTTTGGCGCGCGAGAAACAAAATTTTCATTCTCTAATTTTTGCGAAGTGGAAACAAACAAACTTTGCACACGCGCAATTTCTTTTTCAATGCGCACTCGTTCTTTTTCTAAATCAATAATCCCTTCGAGCGGGACAAACAATTCTTCACCATCCACCACCGCGCTTGAAGCAAGTTTTGGTTTTTCTCCGTTCTTTAAAAATCCTATCGCGCTTACTTTTCCGAGTCGTTTCAAATACGATTCAAATGTTGTAACGTGTGTATTGCGCTCTGCATTCGTAAATCGAAACAACACATTCACTTCTGTTGATGGCGGAACGTTCAACTCTCCCCTAATCGTGCGCACTGCATTTACTACTTCCATCATAAACCAAGCATCGCGTTCAATGTTTTTGTCAATCCATTTTTCGTTTGCTTTTGGAAAATCTGCTATCATAATGCTGTTGGCTGTTGGCTGTTGGCTGTTAGTAAACTGTTGCCAAAGTTCTTCGGTAACAAACGGCATAAACGGATGAAGCAAACGCAGTGAAGTTTCATACACATTCATTGCACGCTGCAAGACTATTTGTTTTACTTCTTGCGTTTCATCGCCATACAATCTGCTTTTCAACATTTCAACATACCAATCGCAGTAGTCGTGCCAAATAAAATCGTAGATAATTTTTGTTGCTTGATTGATTTCAAAATGTTCTAACGCGGTGTTCAAGTCTTTTATTGTTGAATGAAGCCGCGACATTATCCACTTATCTGCTAAATCAAGATAAGCAGTTTCAAGTTTCGAGTTGCGAGTTGCAAGTTGTTTTTCTTTTGAACTCGTAATTCGTAACTCGTAACCCGTAACTCTTTCAACGTTCTCTTTATTCATCAACAAAAACCGTCCCGCATTCCAAATCTTATTCGCAAAGTTTCTTCCGATTTCACATTTCTCCGAAGCGAAACGCACATCTTGCCCGAGAGGAGCAAGAAATAAAATTGAAAACCGCAACGCATCCGCTCCGTATTCATCAATCACGTTGAGCGGGTCGGGAGAATTTCCCAAACTCTTGCTCATCTTTCTTCCTTGCGAATCGCGTATGATGCTCGTGAAATACACATTGTGAAACGGAACGTCATTCATTACTTCAAGTCCCGCCATAATCATACGCGCAACCCAAAAGAAAATTATATCGGGACCGGTAACGAGCGTATCGCTCGGATAAAAATATTTCAAATCGTTATTTTCCTTGGGCCAACCAAGCGTAGAAAAAGGCCACAACCACGATGAAAACCATGTATCAAGAACATCTTCATCTTGCACCATTTGCGAATTGCAGTGTTTGCAGTTTTCCGGTTTCGTTTTGCTGACAATCGGCATTTTGCAATTCAATGTGCAGTGGTCATCGCCAACACAATACCACACGGGAATGCGGTGTCCCCACCACAATTGCCGCGAGATGCACCAATCGCGAATGTTCGTCATCCAATGCTCATACACTTTTTCCCATCGCTCAGGATGAAATTTTATTGTTCCATCTTTCACCACTTGCAACGCTT
>VGWC01000089.1 GCA_016873775.1 Ignavibacteria bacterium
CAATTCTCCTGCAAGCGCAAACATCGGTGGGTCGTGTATAATGAAATCAAAATAGTTTTCATCAAACGTTTTTATTTCCTCAAAACTATTTCCAATTCTTCGTTGTATTTTTTTATTTGTGAAAAGTTCTTGCGACCAAGGATTGAGTTGTGCGATTTTTTCTACCGCAGAATCAAACTCAATCGTAATGACTTCACTCGCGGTTCGTGCAAATTCATTCGGACATACAGGATTTACCGGCACATCAATTTGGGTGGATAGAGAAAGAGATTTGTTTGTTATCGTTTTAACAAACAGAACTTTTCCAACGCGAGCGAATACAAAAATAAGAGACGTGCGGCCTAAATTACACGATGCGGTGATACAGGCGATGAAATAGAAAATGTAATTATTCTACTCGATATATGCTCCGTAAAAGAAAGGAAAGAAAATTCAACCCATTTTAATGAAACCTCTGCAAAACTATTTTAATCGTCACGGTGAGCGTGGCAAACCATGAATCCAGAATAAAAACTCTCCTCGACTTCGCTCGGAGTGACGAACATTTTACTTTTTCAGATGTTTCTGAATGGATGATAATCACCTATCAAATAGATGATTATATAAACGAAAAGAAAAACGCGGATAAAAAACCAAGAATGGTTGCAAGCCCGACAGATGTTCCACCGTGCTCATACGCTTCAGGCATCATTACCGACGCCACAAGCGCTAATATACCTCCGCCGGCAATTGCTTCTGTTATGGTAATGAGTAAAGGATTCGCATCTGTGAGATAGTAATTTCCTAATACAGCTGCAATCGCGCCGCATAACACCAGCGAAGACCAGAGTGTAAGAATTTTCTTGTGCGATAATCCTGCTTCCTTCATCGCAATTGCACTTCCGATTGCTTCGGGTAAATTCGCAACAAATACAGCGGCTAAAAATGTGAACTGAAATGTCGCCATCGAGACAAAACTTGCGCCAATAACAATAGATTCAGGAATTCCATCCATCAAAGCGCCAAGAAAAATTGCAAAAGGTTTACTTCCACCCTTCCCGTGCTCTCGCAACAAGTTTCTCCTCTCGGCAGCAGTTAACAAATGAATTTGGTCAACCGCTATTTTTTCCCATTTGTCATCACTGATATTTTTACCGGCGGCTATGACGTTCGTCATCAAACGCTGTGCGTTCAATTCCTCCACGGCGTTGCGAAGCGCTGGAGATTCCTGCATCAACTCATCAAATTTTTCCTTGGAAATTTTCATGAGCGTACTTCCCGAAAGCGCTATTGCTGAAGCCATTCGCACCTCTCCGCTTAACAACGCCATTTCCCCAAAGGTTTGACCGCTCTGCAAATCTGCAAGCACATTGCCGTTATTTTGGATACGAATTGTTCCATCCCGAATTAAATACAACGCATCGCCAACATCTCCCGCAGAAAAAATTGTCTCGTTTTTTTGAAACGATTGCAGTTCAACACATGCTAATATTTCGTGCATTTCTTCCGGCGGTAACGCTCGGATAATATCCACCTGAGAAAGCGTTTCTAATATTTCCTTTGACTCTTCGCGTTTCTTATCGAGCAAAAATTTATTCACCATTGCAATGTGCCGCATCGCTCCCCCTTTTTTCTCTATGAGTTTATTCCCCGTATAATACATCACTCCTCCAGCAATAAATCCTCCTGCAATTACTGCCCACGCCGTTAATCCGGAACTATGCGTTTGATGAATAAAATGCTCCGCGGATTGATACGCAAGTTCTATTGCAAGCGCTTGAATTAATGCCCCGTTCCAAATGCCATAATTACTGCATTTATTTTGTGCGATGGTTTAAAATATAATCCTATCAACGCGCCAATAATAAGCGAAACCATTGCAAGAATCGCCATCAGCGATGCGAATAGAGGGCGAATTAAATCAAACGACTGCATTGAGATTGAATGTATAGTAATTTATATGAAATTATAATTCTCTACTTCCCCATCGGCACTTTCACACCCATCGTTTTCGCATTCTCCATTGCTCGCTCGTAACCCGCATCAACGTGGCGGATAATTCCCATTCCCGGGTCGTAAGTGAGAACGCGCTCCAAACGTTTTTCCGCTTCTTGTGTTCCGTCTGCAACAACAACCATTCCCGCGTGAATACTCATTCCGATACCAACGCCGCCGCCGTGATGAACACTTACCCAACTCGCGCCGCCAACTGCATTGAGTAACGCATTTAATATGGGCCAATCAGCAATCGCATCGCTACCGTCTTTCATTTTTTCCGTTTCGCGATTCGGCGACGCAACACTTCCGCAATCCAAATGGTCGCGTCCAATCACAAGCGGTGCTTTCACTTCACCAAGCGCAACCAAGTCGTTAAAAATTTTTCCCATCTTCGCTCGCTCGCCATAACCAAGCCAGCAAATACGCGCTGGCAATCCTTGAAACGCAACTTGCTTCTGCGCTTTCATAATCCAGTTGCATAGTTGTTTATTTTCGGGAAACATTTCCATCACCGCTCTATCCGTTCGATAAATATCTTCCGCATCACCCGATAATGCTGCCCAACGAAACGGACCTTTTCCATCGCAAAACAACGGACGAATATATTCAGGAACAAATCCGGGAATATCAAACGCATTCTTCACACCAAACGCCAACGCTTCGCCGCGAATATTATTTCCGTAATCAAACGTAATCGCACCTTTCTTTCGCAACGTGAGCATTGCTTCAACGTGTTCAGCGATAGATTCTTGTGCACGGCGAATATATTCTTTCGGATTTTTTTTGCGAAGTTCGAGCGCATCCTCGTATCGTATATGCGCGGGAACGTAACCATTGAGCGTATCGTGCGCAGAAGTTTGGTCGGTGAGAATGTCGGGAATGATATTGCGCGCGGCGAGTTCGGGTAAAATTTCCGCGGCGTTCCCAAGTAGCGCAACGGATTTTGCTTCTTTCAATTCACGCGCAGTTTGCACAATGAGCAGCGCTTCATCGAGTGTTGTTGCCATTTCATCTACATACTTTGTGCGCAAACGTTTTTCAATTCTGCTTTTGTCCACTTCGATTGCAAGACACACCGCGCCATTCATCGTTGCGGCAAGCGGTTGCGCTCCACCCATTCCGCCAAGTCCAGCAGTAACAAGTAATTTTCCCGCAAGCAAACCGTGAAAATATTTTTCTGCACACGCGGCAAATGTTTCGTACGTTCCTTGCAAAATTCCTTGCGAGCCGATGTAAATCCAACTGCCCGCAGTCATTTGTCCATACATTGTCAAGCCGAGCGATTCGAGTCGGCGAAATTCATCCCACGTTGCCCAATGCGGAACGAGCATCGAATTGGAAATGAGAACGCGCGGTGCATTTTCGTGCGTGCGAAAAATTCCGACCGGTTTTCCCGATTGAATAAGAAGCGTTTCATCGTTCTCTAAACTTTTTAGTGAGCGAACAATTGCATCAAAACATTCCCAATTGCGCGCGGCTTTTCCCGTTCCTCCATACACGATGAGTTCATCGGGATTTTCTGCAACTTCTGCATCAAGATTATTGTGCAACATTCTCAGCGCGGCTTCTTGAATCCAACCTTTGCAGGAAAGTTGTGTGCCGCGAGGAGATGTGAGGTTTCGTTTTGTAAGCATAGGTATTAGGTGTTAGAAGTTAGGTTTTTCTTTGTGTTACTTTGCGATTGACTTTGCGAACTTTGTGGTTAAGACAACTTTCTTTTTATAACCGCAGAGTAACGCAAAGTTTTTCACAGAGTTTTGCGAAGTAGTTTTCATTTTAAAATTTTTTCGCGCTGAAAATATGAAACACTTACAACTCCATAAAACACAAAACCAGATTCGGTAAAAATCGGGTTTCTATTTCGCTACAACACATTCAATAAATCTCTGCGTTGATGAACCACGGCGAATACTATAACAAAAATTTCATTCACATTATAAAGCACACGGTAACTATCAACTAATACTTCACGTAATTGTTCATTGTGAAATTCGGGAATTACTCTTCCGCTCAAAGGAAAACGTTTCAGTCGTTGAACAGAATGATAAAGTCTTTGAACTGTAATGCGAGCATAACGCGGCGAATCTCGTTCAATATATTTTCCGATTTCTTCAACATCATTTTCTGCTTGCGGAGTCCATTTTATTCTAACCATTTCTGCAATCGCTTCTTTACTGCTTCGTTAGAAAGAATTTTCCCTTCTTCAATTTCTTTCAAACCGCGTTCAACTTTTTGTAACAAATAAATTTCATACATCATATCATCGTATGTTGCACTCTCATTCATTTGCTGCAAAATATTTGTAAACATCTGTTTCGGTGAAATAGCTTTTTGCTTACTTGCAGAATAAACTACTGCTGATTCCTTTACTTTTGCCATAAAATTTTCTTTCTCAATTTTTCGCGCTGAAAATATGAAACACTTACAACTCCATAAAACACAAAACCCGATTCGGTAAAAATCGGGTCTTATTATTTCAATGACATTTACTTGTTTTGTACCGCAATGACAGAAATTTCAAACGCTGCATCGCGAGGAAGTCGAGACACTTCAACAACAGTGCGCGATGGAAAATTTTTATCAGGGAAATATTTGCGATAGACTTTATTCATCTTTGCGTAATCTTCCAAATCCGTCATATACACCGTTGCGCTGACAATATCTTTGAAATCAAAATTTGCCTGCTGAAGAATTGTTTTCACATTTTCCATTGCTTGTATAATTTCGATTTCAATCGAATCAGCATCAATCTCGATACTATCGGGATGAAGACCTATTTGCCCTGAAACATACATCGTATTTCCAAAAAGAACCGCTGGCGAATATGGTCCTATCGCTTTTATTTTATCGGAAGTGATAATTTGTTTTTGCGAAAACGCAAGCGATGAAAATGAAATGACAAAAAGTAATAAAAATATTTTTTTGATGTTCATAGAATTTGTTTTGTTTATTTGTAATTAAATAATATAAAATGATTTGAGATATGATATATGTGATTTGCGGTTTCAATTTTCTTACTCATATCGCAAATCCCACATCTCACATCATTTAAAATTTATACCCGATGTTTCGTAGAAAATTTTTCCGCCACGTTTTTTCTGCATCGTCTTCAATTCCTTTCGGAGAAAATCCATCAACAACGCCGAGAATGCCGCGACCTTGTTCTGTTTCGGCAACAACCACTTGTGTTGGATTTGCTGTTGCACAAAAAATGTGAACCACTTCCGAAACATTTTTGAGCGTGTTGAGAATGTTAATCGGAAAACCATTCTCCATAAAAATAATAAATGAATGTCCGCAACCAATTTTGTTTGCGTTAGTAACAGCAATGTCCACCAATTTAGTTTCATTTCCCGATGAGCGAATCAAACATTTTCCAGATGCTTCACAAAATGCAATACCGAATTTCATTTGCGGATTTGTTTGCACAATTGCTTCGTGCAAATCTTCCACCGTTTTGATAAAATGCGATTGCCCGAGAATGAAATTCATCTCGGCGGGCTTTTCAATTTGGATAAGTTTTAGTTCCATAAACTATTGATGTGCAGATTTGCTGTGAGAATGTTTCATTGAAGCACTTGCAACTATTCGCACATAGTCACCAAAATTCATTCCGTTAAGTTCTGCTTCGCGGCGAATAATTTGTCGTGCAATGTGAACTTGTTGTAATGCTGGATCTTCGGGAAATTCCTTCTCGATCATTTTTGTAATTTGCGCTAATTCTTTCTTGGAAATTTTTTTCATAAAGTTTTATTGTAGCAATTCTGCTGGTGTTACTATTTCTATTTGTTTAATGTTGTTTATTGTATTTACCATTCGTGCAATTTCTTTTGTCTTTCTCTTAACGATGTGTTTAAAATTCCAACTCACAATAAAATCCATATCGTTCAATGCAGCAATGGCGAGATGGGTTGCGTCTGTTTTGTATCTCTCTGGAATTGCACCATAACTCACAAAGTCATCTGCAATTTTATAGATGTCATCGGTGAAAGGTAGTATCGAAAAGTTCTCAATTCTTTTCTTCATTTTCGTTCTTAATTGTATTTCTTGTGTATTATCAATTTCCGAAATAACTATTTCTGAAACAAAAATTTCAAACAAATCTATTTCTTTAAAAAACCGTTCTGTAAAAATTTTTCTTTCTGGATTTCTTGAATCAAACAACGCAGAAATTACAGACGTATCAAGATAAACTTTGTATTTGTGCTTCATTACCGATACTCAAATCTTTTCACACAATTCGACTTTTTTTAATGCTGATGTTTCCATAAAATTTTTAGAATATTCTTTGCGATACTTTGCACTTCCTTTTGCGTTACTTCGCGGTTAAATACGATTTCTTTTTACCGCAAAGTTTTTCGCAGAGAAACGCAGAGTTTCATTTAGAGAATGTTGAAAAACTTTGTTTCCATAAAATTTTAAAATCCCAAATAACAAAATTCAAATACCAAATAAATTCCAAAGTTCAAAAAGATAACCTTTCAAACTTTGAAATTTTGAAATTGAATTTTATTTGATATTTGGTTTTTGACATTTGGATTTTTTCTCGCAAAGCCGCCAAGTCGCGAAAAAAAACTTCTTTGCATCTTAGCGACTTTGCGTGAGATAAAAAATTTACATTTTAGAAATCACCACATCGCCAAACTCCGAACATTTGACTTCCGTAGCGCCATCCATCAAACGCGCAAAATCGTATGTAACTTTTTTACTGGTAATCGCGCCGTTCATTCCTTTCAAAATTAAATCGGCGGCTTCCGTCCAACCGAGATAACGCAACATCATTTCGCCGGAAAGCACAACCGAGCCGGGATTCACTTTATCGAGATTCGCATACTTCGGCGCAGTGCCGTGTGTCGCTTCAAAAATTGCGTGTCCGCTGATGTAATTGATGTTTCCGCCGGGAGCAATGCCAATACCGCCAACTTGTGCCGCGAGCGCATCGGAAAGATAATCGCCGTTCAAATTGAGCGTTGCAATCACGTCAAAATCTTCGGGACGCGTGAGCACTTGCTGCAACGTGATATCCGCAATCGCATCTTTAATCACGATTCCTGCGCCGGATTTTCCGTCGGGAATTTTGCACCACGGACCGCCATCTATTTCCACCGCGCCAAAAAATTCTTTCGCCGTTTTATATCCCCAATCGCGAAACGCTCCTTCGGTAAATTTCATAATGTTTCCTTTATGCACGAGCGTTACACTTTTGCGTTTGTTTTGTATCGCATACGAAATTGCGCTGTGAATCAAGCGAACACTTCCCGAATAACTCACAGGTTTTATTCCCACACCGACTGCAACATCCGATGGAAAATCTTTTGCGCCGACTGCATTCCAAAATTCTTCCGCTTTCGGTTTTGTGCCGAAACGAATTTTTTCAAACTGTTTCGGAAATTCTTTCGCGATAAAATCCAAAACTTTTTGTGCTTCGAGAGTTGCGCTTGCATATTCAATTCCCGCATAAATATCTTCGGTGTTCTCGCGGAAAATTACCATATCAACTTTTTCGGGATGTTTCACCGGCGAAGGAACACCGTGAAAATACTGCACCGGACGCAAGCACACATACAAATCGAGAAGTTGTCGCAGCGCAACGTTGAGCGAACGAATTCCTCCGCCGACGGGAGTGGTGAGCGGACCTTTAATACCGACAAGAAATTCTTTGAACGCATCCACCGTTTCATCGGGAAGCCAGTTGTTGAATTTGTTGAACGATTTTTCTCCGGCATACACTTCGAACCACGCGATGGTGCGTTTGCCGTTGTATGCTTTTTGCACCGCCGCATCCATTACGCGCACCGATGCTCGCCAAATATCCGGTCCCGTTCCATCGCCTTCGATAAAAGGAATGATTGGGTTATCGGGAACGTTAAGTTTTCCGTTGTGAATTGTAATTTTTTGTCCGTTCGGGACGATTGAGTTTTTGTAGGTTGACATTTTAGGTTTTAGGGTTTTGTTTTTTAAAATTTGTTGTTTCAATTTTCAATAAGTTGCTTTTATTTCATTTCTCTTACTTGCTGTTGTAATTCTTGAACTGAAAAATTAGAACTCGGTACATCATGCTGAGATAATAGTTCAGCCATTTCCCAACGTGAGATATCAAGGAGTTCGCTTGCTTTTCCTGAAGTGATTTTTTTTTCGCGGACGAGTTCAAGAACGGAAAGATAAGAGAGTTCTTGCTCTAATTGTCTTTCCGATTCCCAATAAGATAAAACACTTTCGGGAACTTGTATTGAGATTGCTTTTGACATAATGATTTAGTTGTATTATAAATGTTTTCCGTATAGATACTTGTCGTGATTGATTGAGCCATCTGTCATGCCGCTTGAAATTGGATTTTTTCCCAACTTGAAAATTAGGTCATCTTCATCAATTGGAATCACGATAACTGCATTATCTTCTTTTTTTATTTCGACTTCTTTGACACCATTGAACATTCGTTTAGGAATCAATACGCCACGTTCGGTT
>VGWC01000090.1 GCA_016873775.1 Ignavibacteria bacterium
AGTTAAAATAAAAATTTATTCTCCACAATCCTCCTCGCCATCGCTTCTCCATTCTTCACACAATCTCCAACCGAAATTCCTCCGCGAAAGTTTGCACAGAGAAACGCTCCACGAAAATTTTGTTCAAACTTATCCATTGCTTGTTCAACTTTATAATAGCCAAGTTCGTATTGTGGAATTGCTTTTTGCCAGCGATTGATTTTTATGAAATGCGGTTTGCCTTCTACGCGCATAATGGAATTGAGTTCATTCAACACAATATTTTGTAATTCGTTGTCGTTAAGTTCACACATTGTTGGTTGACGTGAACCACCGACAAATGTTGTCAATGCTTCGTAACCATTCGGCGCGCGATTGGGAAATAATGCCGACGACCAAATTGTTCCGAGAATTTTTCGCTTTTCTTTTTCGGGAATTAAAAATCCAAATCCATCGAGTTCGCGTTTGATTTGGTCTCTCTTGAAGCCGAAAAAAACTTCTGCAACAGGAGGATAATAAATTGACAAAAGCGTTTTCGACATTTCCGGGTCAATCTGTCGAATAATTGCTGCAAGATGATACGCTGGAATTGCAAACACAACAGTATGCGATTGCAATTGTTGCTGTTTGCAATCCTGAGTGAACGAAACCGTGAACATACAACGCTCTCCATCGCGCATCGGAATCACGTGTTCCACTTTTGCGTTTAGAAAAATATCGTCACCGAGAAATTTCGCAATTGCTTTTGGCAATGTTTGCATTCCGTTTTTGAACGAAAACATTTTTGCGCTGTCCTTTGCTTTTTCTGCGCGTTGCTTTCGTTCTTTTCTTCCTCTCAACATTCCTTTAATCAATCCGCCGTACTTTTCTTCAAGAGCGTACAATTTTGGAAATGCAGAACGCACACTCAACGTTTCCGGATTTCCCGCAAACACTCCGGCAACAAATGGATTGATGAAGTAATCGAGAAATTCTCTTCCTAATCTTCGTTCGACAAATTGCGCAATGCTTTCCTCCGCATACGCTTTTCCTTGAAACAATTCTCCCGCAACACGCAGCTTTCCTTTCGCGCTTAACAATTTCGTTTTGAAAAATGCAGGCGGCGACATTGGCATTGCATTGAGAACTCCATCTTTCAGAATATATCGCTTGCTCGCTGTTTCATTTGCATACAGCATTTCATCAGCAATGCCAACATCATTTACAATTTCTTTGATTACGGAAGTTGTTTCGAGCGCGCTGTTTGGTCCCGTTTCAATTAAGTAACCGTCAACAAATTCTGTTTTCATTGTTCCGCCCACTTCCGAATCTGCTTCGAGAACAGTTACATCGAAATTATTTTTCTTGAGAAAGTATGCAACAGTCAAACCGGAAATTCCCGCTCCGATAATGATAGCGGATTTTTTAGTATTCATTCCATTCCTTTATTTCTAAGTCTTCGATGCTTTTCTTAGCAAGGGAATCTATAAAGAGTTTAGTTATGAGCGTATTTGTAAGAAGCGGAATATTTAAATCAATCGCTTTGCGGCGAATTATATAATCGTTGTTCAATTCAATATCAGAATAATTTTTAGGAATGTTTATAACGATATCAATTGAACGTTGCTGTAAATACGTGAGAACATTCGGTTCATTCTTATCAAGAGGCCAATGAAGCAATGTTGTTTCAATTCCGTTTTCTTTGAGAAATTTTGCCGAACCTTCTGTTGCAAAAAGATTGAAGTGCATTTCTACAAGTTGGTGAACGCTTGCAAGAAGGTTTGCTTTATTCTTTATATGTCCCAATGAAAGCAAAATATTTTTGTTTGGAAAAGTGTAACCGACGGAAAGCAGTGATTTTAAGAATGCTTCGTGAACGTCATTTCCCAAACATCCTACTTCTCCCGTTGAAGCCATTTCTACGCTTAACACCGGGTCTGCACCGGGCAAACGTGAAAAAGAAAATTGCGGCGCTTTTACTCCTACGTAATCCAAGTCGAGTGTGTAGTATCGTCCGCGAATATCAATTCCCAACATCGCCTTTGTTGCAAACTCGATGAAATTATGTTTCGTTACTTTGGAAACAAATGGAAAACTTCTCGACGCGCGCAAATTACATTCAATAACTTTGATTTGATTTTCTTTCGCGATGAATTGAATGTTGAATGGGCCAGTGATATGTAATGCGTTTGCTATTTTTTTTGTAATTAATTTTATTTTCCTAACCGTTTCCAGGTACAAATATTGAGGAGGAAGGAGCATTGTTGCATCACCGCTATGCACTCCTGCATTCTCAATATGTTCGGAAAGCGCATAGAGAATCAATTCGCCGTTTTGCGCTACAGCATCAATTTCAATTTCTTTTGCATCGGTTATAAATTTACTGATGACAACCGGATGTTCTTTGGAAACGGAAGCCGCTTTTTGTAAATATATATCGAGTTCATTTTTATTGACTGCAACACTCATCGCTGCGCCGCTTAAAACGTAGGATGGTCGAATGAGAACTGGATATTCCACCTGCTCGGCGAATCGTTCTGCTTCTTCAATGGATTTTGCTTCGAGCCATTGTGGTTGGTCAACGTGAAGTGAATCAAGCATCACAGAAAATTTATGACGATTTTCTGCCCGGTCAATATCTAGCGGCGAAGTTCCAAGTATGGTCACATTTTGTTTGTGCAATCGCATTGCGAGATTGTTCGGAACTTGTCCTCCCATGGAGACAATTATTCCTGATGGATTTTCTTTTTCATAAATATCCATCACGCGCTCAAAGGTGAGTTCATCGAAATACAGTCTGTCGCAAATATCGTAATCCGTGGAAACAGTTTCAGGATTACAATTAAGCATTGTCGTTGTATATCCCGATTGTTTTAATGTTTGAACTGCATTCACACAGCACCAATCAAATTCGACTGACGAACCGATTCTGTAAGCGCCGGAGCCAAGAACAACAACATTCTTTTCTGCAGTGAATTCAACATCATCTTCCTCACCGTTGTATGTGAGATAAAGATAATTTGTCTTTGCAGGAAATTCACCTGCGAGCGTATCAATCTGTTTGACACAAGGAAGAATGCCGAGTTGTTTTCTCTTGTTACGAACTTCGAGTAATTCATTTTCCAATGTTCCACTTCGGTAGCGAAACAAACATCGTGCTATTTGGAAATCGGAAAACCCTTGTTGTTTTGCCTGCATCAATAATTCTTTTGAAAGCGTTTCGAATGTTTCGCTGCGAAGTTGAGATTCTGTATCCACAACATTTTTAATTTTAAACAAAAACCATTTATCAATTTTTGTGAGTTCGTGAATTCTCTCTACTGAAATTCCAATCCGAAGCGCTTCGACCACTGCGAACATTCGTTTATCTGTTGGTGAAGTCAATTCTTTTTCTACATCATCGAATGATACAGAATTTGCAACTAATCCGTGCATATTAACATTCAACATTCGTATCGCTTTTTGCAATGCTTCTTCAAACTTTCTTCCGATTGCCATTACTTCGCCGACGCTTTTCATTGCGCTGCCGATTTCCGGATTCACATTGCGAAACTTCTGTAAATCCCAACGCGGAAATTTTACAACGCAATAATCGAGCGATGGTTCAAAACAACTTTTCGTCGCTTTTGTAATTTTGTTTTCAATCTCAATAAGCGAATAACCCAAACCAAGTTTTGCGGCGACAAATGCAAGCGGATAACCTGTTGCCTTTGATGCAAGAGCAGAACTTCTCGATAGTCGCGCATTCACTTCGATAATTCGGTAATCTTCAGAGTTTGGGTCTAACGCATATTGAATATTACATTCGCCGACAATTCCCAAATGCCGAATCACTTTTGTCGCAATATCGCGTAACATAAAATATTCTCTGCTCGAAAGAGTTTGTGATGGCGCAACGACGATGCTTTCACCCGTGTGAATTCCCATCGGGTCGACATTTTCCATATTGCATACAGTAATGCAATTATCGTACGCATCGCGAACTACTTCATACTCAATTTCTTTCCAACCGCCGAGATATTTTTCTATCAACGCTTGCGAAGAAAACGCAAATGATTTTTCCGTAATGCGTTGTAATTCATCTTCAGTATATGCAACTCCCGAACCTTGTCCTCCGAGAGCATAAGCAATCCGAACCATCACGGGAAACCCAAGATTGTTTGCAACGTCTCTTGCTTCTTGAAAAGAAATTACAGCTTTGCTTTCTGCAGTTTTGCAATTGATTTCCTTAAGTGTTTGAATGAAAAGTTCTCTGTCTTCAGTTTTTTTAATTGCTTCAATTTGCGTTCCTAATACACGTATGTTATGTTTCTCCAATGCGCCGGAGTCAAAAAGTTTTACCCCGCAATTCAATGCCGTTTGACCGCCGAATGAAAGCAAAATGCCGTCGGGTTTTTCTTTCTCGATAACGCGTTCAACAAAATAGGGCGTAACGGGGAGAAAATAAATTTTGTCAGCCATTCCTTCGCTCGTTTGAATTGTAGCAATGTTTGGATTGACAAGTACAGTTTCAATTCCCTCTTCACGCAGTGCTTTCAAACATTGACTTCCACTGTAATCGAATTCGCCTGCTTCTCCGATTTTCAAACTTCCGCTGCCGAGAACGAGAACTTTTTTCATATTTATCATTTCAACATCGAAATAAATTCATCAAAAAGAAATTCCGTATCAAACGGTCCCGGTGTATGTTCCGGATGAAATTGTACACTGAAACACGGTTTCGTTTTGTGTTTCAGTCCTTCGTTTGTTCCGTCATTTGAATTGACATAAAATTCTTCCCATTCATTGTTAAGCGATTTCATATCAACAGCAAAACCGTGATTTTGTGTCGTGATGTAACAGCGCTTCGTTCCTACAAGTGTACACGGCTGATTTTGTGAACGATGTCCATAACGGAGTTTGTAGGTATTTCCTCCTGCGGCGAGTGCAAGCAATTGATTTCCCAAACAAATTCCGAATGTTGGAATATTCTGCTCAATTGTTTTACGAATGTGAGAAATAGTTTTACCATTCATTTTCGGGTTGCCGGGACCATTGGAAATCATCACTCCATCAAAAGATTCATTGGAAAAATCATAATCATAGGGAACTCGCAAGATGGAAATATTCCTTTTTATAAAATTCCTCACGATATTGTTCTTTGCACCGCAATCAATGAGAATAATTTTTTTCTTTCCGTTCTTGTTATACAAAATTGGTTCTTCAACTGTAACGGATTGAACAATATCAATCGCATTCGGGTCATAAAAATCTGTCTCCTCCTTTTCAAAAATTATCTTTCCGAGCATTGTTCCTTGCTCCCGAAGAGTTTTAGTGAGTCTTCGCGTATCTATACCATACACAGCTGGTATATTTTCTTTCTTGAGCCACTCGGATAAACTTTGCTTTGCGTTCCAATGCGAATATTCAAAAGAATAATCTGAAACTACTAATGCGCGAACGTGAATTCTACTTGATTCAAAATTCTTGTACAAATCATACTCTTTTTCATCAGATGGTACTCCGTAATTGCCGATGAGTGGAAATGTATATGTGAGAATTTGACCCGCATAACTTGGGTCGGTGAGAGATTCCGTATAACCAACCATTCCAGTAGCAAACACAACTTCACCCGAAGTCGAGTGTTCTGCGCCGAATGAATAGCCTTGAAATTCGCTACCGTTTTCTAAAACGAGGGTGATGGATTTGTTCAATAGTTGGTTTAAAAATAAATCGAATGAATATAAAAAATGCCGACGGAAAATCGGCATTACAAATTATCGTTTCACTTCATTCCACAACGGACAAAGTATTGGCTCGTTTCCTTTTAGATTTTTCTCGAATAGATTTTTACACATCGCAAGTTCGATGGGATTGTTATTCACTTTTTTCAAAACCAAATCGGAAAGACATTCAATAAATGTTTGTGAGTCATTCAACGCCGGCATCATTTCAAATTGTTGTATTCCGAGATGCCCTGCTTCTTCGCGCGTTTCGATATTAATTTCGTGCAACGTTTCGATGTGTTCTGTTACAAATGCAATTGGAATGATGAGCAAGTGCTTTCTTCCTTTCTCTGCAAGTTGTTTTATTGTTGCGTTCAGCGATGGTTTTAACCATTGCGCAGGACCAACTTTGCTTTGATAACACAACGTGTTTTGCGATTTCCATTTCCCTTTTTCCAAAACAAGTTTCACCGTTTCTTCGATGTGTCGTTGATACGGGTCTCCTAATTTTATCATTGATACCGGAACTCCGTGCGCAGAAAAAACCAAATCAATTTCATTCGCATCGAGGTGAGAAAAATTATTCAATGCAGAATTTATGTTCTCAACAATTGCATCAATGTATTTCGGATGATTGTGATAACAGCAAATGGAAGCGATTGGAATCGAAGTGTAATTTTTTCGTTTGCTTACGCGATACCATTCTTTGAAACTCGATAGTGTTGTCGCTTTGGAATATTGCGGATACAACGGAAGTAAAACGATTTTTGTGAAATTATGATTTTTCATCTCATCAATTATTTCATACGTAAACGGTTTCCAATAACGCATTGCGACAAATACTTTTACATCAATAGTTTTGTTTAACTCTCTTTCTAATGCAACTGCTTGTGCATTGGTGAGGTCAAGGATAGGAGATTTACCGCCGATTTCTTCGTAATGTTTTGCAGCGATTTTTTTTCTTCGCGATGAAATCAATTTCGCAAGCGGACGACGTGCAAGAAATGCTCCGGGGAAATTTATAATATCCGGATCGCAAAACAAGCGATACAAAAAAGGTTCAACCGCATCGAGCGAATCTGGTCCGCCAAGTTGAAATAATACGACTGCAATTTTTTCGTTTTGTCTCATTCAATGTTCAATGTAAAATATAAAATGTAAAATCGTTAAACCCATTCTTTCGGATGTTGAAGAACATGCAAAAGTTTTTCTTCACGTGAATTTTCTTTCGGAGCGACATTATATTTCCACTTCACTTCCGGCGGCAATGACATCAATATTGATTCTGTTCGTCCGTTCGTTTCCAAGCCAAACAACGTTCCTCTGTCGTACACGAGATTAAATTCGACATATCTTCCGCGGCGAATGAGTTGCCATTCTTTTTCTTGCGCAGAAAATGGTTCGAGTTTTCTTTTTTCTACAATCGGAATATATGCTTCGAGAAAACTGTTTCCCACATCTTGAACAAATGAGAACGTTTTTTCAATATCATCTTTTACATAATCGAAAAATATTCCACCAATCCCGCGCGCTTCATTTCGGTGTTTGAGAAAAAAATATTCATCGCACCATTGTTTGAAAAGCGGATAAAAAGTTTTATCGTGTTTATCGCAGACATTTTTTAAAACAGAATGAAAATGTTTTGCATCGTCTTCAAACAAATAATACGGTGTTAAATCCATTCCTCCGCCAAACCACGATTCACCGCTTTCAAGTTGAAGAAATCGAACGTTCATATGCGTTGTCGGAATCATTGGCGAATAGGGATGAATAACAAGCGAAACTCCAGTTGCAAAAATTTTCTGCGGAGTTACATTCAATTTCTTCGCAAGCGGTTCCGATAGGGAAGAAGTAATCGCAGAAAAATTTACACCTGCTTTTTCAAACATATTTCCATTTTCCAAAATACGCGTTTTTCCTCCTCCATTTTCACTATGTTGCCAAACATCTTCAAGGAATATCTCTTTGCTATCAACTTCTTCTAATTTTTTACAAATCGTTTCTTGAAGTTGCTCGAAGTATGATTGTGCTTTTTCTTTCATATCAACTATTCGCACAAACTTATTCGTGATGATACTTTTTACTTTCTTGTTTCACTGTTTCAACAAGCAACTTCGCATTTTCCACTGGTGTGTTTGGTAAAATTCCATGACCGAGATTGAAAATATGTCCATCGCTGCTTCCGAATTTTTCTAAAATCTTTTTTGCTTCAGAAATTATTTTCTCCGGTTTGGAAAGCAACAAAATCGGGTCGAAGTTTCCTTGCAACGCAGTTCTTCCGCCGATAATATATTTCGCAACGGATATATCCATCGTCCAATCCACGCCAACAACATCGCAATTTGTTTTTACTAAATCATCGAGCCACATTCCGCTGCCTTTCGAAAAAAAAATAATCGGAATCGTGTTCCCGAATTTTTCTTTTACATCA
>VGWC01000091.1 GCA_016873775.1 Ignavibacteria bacterium
CGCAAGTTGTGTATGCGGACCAGCGGCGGGACCAATGGGATTCGATGCGATGTTTCCGCAAAACGAAACGGACAAATCGAGTTCGGGATTCGCGCGATAAAATTTTCTCGACGGTAAATCGAAAATAGAATCGTTGCGTTCGTATTCGTAGTAAATACGTTTCAGAAGTTTTTCAAAGGGAATGGGAATTAACTCAGCCATTGTGTTTTTTATTTACCGCGAATATTCGCGGATGTATTCGTGTCATTCGCGGTTAATTTTTTTCCAAAGTTTCTTTGCAACCTTCGCCGCCTTTGCTGAAATCGCTTCAACATCAACGCCGACAAGTTCGCGATTCCACAAAATAAATTTTCCGTTGCACATTACCGACTCAACGTTTGATGAATTCATTCCAAATAAAAAATGATACGGAAGATTTTCTTTTGTCAGTGGCGTTGGCGAATCGTAATTCAACACAACAAAATCTGCAACAGAATTATTTTCAAACGTTCCGAATTGCTCATCAAAAATTTCTGAAACAAGTTTATTTCCATTTGCAAGTAATTCAGAAGTCAATGGGATTTGAGATGTGAGATGTGAGATGTGTGCAAAATCTTTCCCCGGTCTCCTTGCTCTATGCTCTATGCTCTCCGCTCCACGCTCCTTGCTTCTAAAAAATCCCGTCCGCGCTTCTTCAAACATATCGGCGGGAAAACCATCCGTTCCAAGTGCGGCTCGATTTCCAAATAAATGGAGCGGTGCTTGTCCAACATTGTTATTCATATTCGAACGCGGATTGTGAACGAGCCACGAATTTGTTTTGTGTATTGCAGAAAAATTACTTTGCGACAAGTGAATGCAATGCGCAAGAATGCTTTCCTTTTTCAAAATGTTGAACCGCGATAATCGCTCGCTCACATTGCATTGGTAATTTTCTTCGCAATCCAACACATCGCATTTATCTTCCGCAACGTGAATGTGAACGCCGGTGTTGTTGCGCGTTGCCATTTCTCCAAGCAAACGAAGTGATTCATTGCTTAGTGTAAATGATGCGTGCGCTCCAACAAGTCCGCGAAATTGTGTGTTGGTTTTGTTTGCAAGAAGAAATCGCTCATTCTCTTTCAATCCTTCATCGCGTTTTTTCTTTCCGCCGCGGTCGCTCACTTCGTAGCACAACACGCCGCGCAAACCGATTTCTTCCATTGCTTCTTTGATAATATCGAGCGAGTGTGCAATTGCGTTCGGCGAAGCGTGATGGTCAATGAGTGTTGTTGTTCCGTATTTCGCGGCATCAATTGCGCCGATAATTGCGCTGTAATAAATGGATTCATCATCGAGCGCTTCGTCGAGTTTCCACCAAATGTATTTTAAAATTTCAAAAAAATTTTGCGGCGATTGTTTCGGCGCATTCATTCCGCGGGCAAGCGATGAATACAAATGCGTATGTGCATTCACAAATCCGGGCAAAAGAAATTTTCCATTCAAATCAACTACTTCTTCGTTGCGTTGTGGAAGAATTTTCTTTGCGCGAGAAATAATTTTTCCATTCTCAATTCTCACATCAATTTTTTCAATTGATGGAGGGGAGAAGGTTAAGCACGTTGCGTTTTTGAGAAGCATCGGTTTTTAGTTTTTACCACAAAGACACGAAGGCACAAAGAATTTAATTATCAAACAATTTACAATTCATTATCCCGAAGGGATAAAACATCAATAACTCCGAATGAAATTCGGAGAAAACAACAGGCAAAAAATTTACAACCACGAAGTGGTTGAACAAATCTACAAAAAATATTTTTCATCAAATTCAATTCCGTGTTCGTTCAGTAACGAGATATACTCTTCTTTAAAAGTTTTCTTCCGATGATGTTCTTCTTGACTCTTCACATACTGAATCAATTTCTCTTTTTCTTGTATTGAATACGTAAACGCTCCATAGCCATCTTGCCATCCGTTGAATTTAGGAAAGAGATTTTCTGTTTTGATGAATTGCGAAGATGCAAGTTTTATATCTTTTACAAGTAACGCAAGTGCAATACTCGGATGAAGATGTGTAACGATATGAATATGTTCGCTCACTCCATCAATTTGATATAAATGACAATTTTTGTTTTTCAAAATTCCACAAATGTATTTGTATAACTCATTACGATTTTCCTTATCAAGTGTTTGTTCTCTGTTCTTTGTGCCGAAAACAATTTGATACAGAATTTGTGTGTATGTGCTCATTGTTTGTTTAACCCCTTCGGGGTTTAGTATGCTTCTGTGTTTCTTTTTCTCCGAATTTCATTCAGAGTTATTAATATTAATGCCCTTCGGGCATTCAATAAAATTTGTAATCTGTTTTTTGTCATTTGGAATTTACTGATAAAATTTTCTCCACCGCATCAATACCCGGTTCAACTTCCAATGCTTTTCCCACAGCACTTTGCGCGGAACGAATATCTTTCAATCCGTTGCCTGTAATTACGCACACTGCACTTTCGTTTTTTTTCACAATTCCTTTCGCTATTGCTTTTTTCAATCCCGCAACACACGCAATTCCCGCTGGCTCGCCAAACACGCCGGTAAGTTTTCCCGTGAGCCGCATTGCTTCGAGAATTTCTTCATCTTCCACCGCGAGCATTTCTCCGTGCGAAAGTTTTATTTGCTGAATTGCGCGCCGCCAATTTCGGGGAACGCCAACATCAATGCTATCGGCGAGCGTTTTTGTTTGCGCGGGAATTAAATCTTTTCCCGAATAAAACGCATCAACAATCGGTCGCGCGCCTTCTGCCTGAACGCCGAGCAAACGCGGAACTCGTTCGATAAATCCAAGTCGTTTCATTTCTTGCAAACCTTTTCCGATACCGCCAATTGTGCATCCATCTCCAACGGAAACGACAACCCAATCAGGAATATTTTTTCCAAATTGTTCCGCAATTTCAAGCCCCGCAGTTTTTTTTCCTTCAACGAGAAACGGATTTGTTCCACTGTTGCGATTATACCAACCGAATTTTTCACAAGACGCGCGGCACAATTCAAACGCATCGTCATACGTTCCTTGCACTTTGAAAACCGTTGCGCCGAAAATAAGAAGTTGCGTTACTTTCGGTTCGGGCGCATGCTTCGGAACAAAAATAAAACTTTGCAAACCCACTGCGGCAGCAAGTCCCGCAAGTGATGATGCCGCATTTCCCGTTGATGCGCAAGCGATTTTATTGAAACCAAATTCCATCGCTTTCAACACACCAACCGAACTGGCTCTGTCTTTAAACGAACTTGATGCGTTTCTTCCATCGTCTTTCAAAAATAATTTTTGAATACCAATTTCTTTTGCAAGTCGCGGAACATCATAAATCGGTGTCCAGCCAATGTGAAGTTCAGGAAGAGAAATATTTTCTGCAATCGGAAGAAGTTCGCGGTAACGCCAATGATTGAATGGTCTTAGGTTTAAGGTGTTAGGTGTTAGATGTTTGGAAATTTTATCGTAATCGTAATGAACATCAAGAATTCCTTGCGCGCCGCACGAATGACACGTAAAAATATTTCCGTGTTTACATAGTGAATTACAAATTAAGCAGTGTAGTTCAGTAATAAATAGTGATGGTGCGAAGTGCATGTTTTTTTTGGTTTCAGAGTGTATCAGAATTTCGGAGAGGAAAGATGTAGTTAACGAAATCTCAAATTATCGTTTAAATGAAATTTGTTCTTGGGATATTCACCTATTTCTGTTCAATTTAAAGTTTTTTCCCAATCTACTTTATCGCTCCCAACTTCCGCAAGTACGCTCCCGTTTCCAATCCTTTGCCCGTAGCGTTGCGAATTTTTTCGTTCCACTCGAGTATTTCTCCTTGTGTATAAAAACTTTCGATGAGCCACGAAGATATGTTGGGATTTGTTGTATAATTGTTTCCAAATTTATTTTCCATCGCTTCGTGAATTTGCGTTGCTATCATTCCAGATAGAATGTAGTTTTGATAATAACACGGATAACTTGTGTACCAAATGGAAGCGGCAAATGTCGAAGGAAACTGTTTCACGTTTGTTTCCGTTGCGAGCGAATCCAAATCAACAAGCAAATATTTTTTGAACATCGCCCGTTCAACAGAATCAATGTTTTGTTCGGGATGATTATACATTGCATACTCAATAAATAAATTTTTCATAAGAGAACGCAAACGATACAACGCCGGCAAATAGCGACCAGCACCATAATTCTGAATTTCAGAATCTTTGGCTTTGGTGTAAATTTCCAACCATGATTGAATGTCGGTAAATTCTCCGTGAACATCAGCCATTCCTTCGGCGAACGCCGCACATTGCGCTCCGGGAATCCATTCGTATCCTTTGAGAATCGGAACGGAATCGCTTGTGTACACTGCGTGCAACGAATGTCCGTATTCGTGAAATGCCGTTTGATAAAAACTTTTCCCCGTTGTTGGATTAACGAGGAACCGCGAATCTTTCGGAATGTTCAATGCAAGCGATAATCCTCCGTATGGAATATCTTTCACCACTTCTTTTATCGGCAGCGAATCCGTAGGAAAGCCAAGCGATTGTTCAAATCGGTGAAGCGTTTCAAACACGGAATCTTTCGGAAAGTATTTGTCGGAAAGGGAAACCGCATCGCGCAACGCAAAATCAAAATCCCACGGTCCAACATCTTTATTGGCATTTTGAAGGATATTTTTCTTTGTCATTCTTACAAATTTCTGAAACATCTCATTCGTTTGTTCCGTAAGTTCGTTCAATGTTTGCAGCAGCCACGCTTCGTCAATGGCGTTCAGATACAGCGAGAGCGAATAATAATTCGTGAAGCCGAATTGTTGTGCTTTTTCGTTACGAAGTTTTACAAGCGTACGCAAATCGTTTTTTATTTTTTCTGAAAGTTGGCTTGATACCATCCATAATTGCATCCGCCGTTTCGGATTTTTTTCCACTTTCAAATGTGTTTGCATTTGCGCACGCGTGATGGGTTTTCCGTCGAATGTAAAATGAAAATCCGTAATTGTTTTTTGCAGTAAATTTTCCAGCGCCGCAATCGAAGAATCCGAATAAATTGCTCCTCCGATAAAACAGCGATTCCACATTTCCATTCTTCGCGCGAGCGTCGCATCAACATTCGGTGTAATTTTCGGTTTCCATTCCGAAATTATTTTCCGCGAATCTTCGTTTAAAAAAATTTGGGCAAATTTCTTTTTTGCTTCGTCTAAATTTGCCGCGCCTTCTTTCGAATAATTATTCCAGTTTGCCGTTCCCATTGCAAAACACGCTTGCTCATATTCTCTTTCGAGCGAGTCGAGCCATTGCACTAAATCATCTTTACGGGAAATCTGTTTGCCAACAGGCAATATTTGCAATGGAGTTTTTTGTTGAAGAGAGTCTTGCATCGTGGTGTTGGATTGTTCTTGTTTTATGCTGCATGAGAAAAAAACAAAAAGAAGAAACGGTACCGAGAGAACGTAAAGGAAATGTTTCATAAACAATTTTTTTCGGGCAAAAATCTACGAAAAGGAAAATGATTTCATTGAGTTCATTTCACCGTTGTTGAATTAAAAAATTTTGATAGAGTTTTGTTACGAAGATGCTTCCTCTATTCAGGGATTTCTTCATACGGCTTGTAAAACGCAAATACATTTTCTACACTTAACGAATTTTTTTTGAGCCGCGAAAGTAAAAATGAAAAAAATACCGTTGCGTTTTTTTATATCGAAAAAATTTTCCATAAGATGAAAATGGAGAGGTGGAATCGAAGGCACGGAAAACATTGACAAGAAATTTTTTGATGTAGTGCTGGCAAAAAATGTGATGCAAATTTTTTCTCCTGAACACGTAAAAGATTTCCTTTGACAACAGTTTGAGAATGAAGAACAATGTACTTCCGTTGATTATCAAATCGAACTTGGAAAAGCGTTCGGTGCCAAGTATGTTATTTCCGGCAACGTGCATCGTTTAGGCGCGAATTGGCTTATCAGAGTTTTTCGCTTGAATGTTGAAACGGAATCGAACGAAAAAGATGTTCCCAAAAAATTTAGCGGCGATTTCGGTGCGTATAATCTTCAAAACGTTATGGATGAACTTGCGTCTGAGGTCACAAATATGCAAGAAAGGAACAGCAGAAGATGAAAACGCCGTATTCCTTTGCCATCACGAAGTTGTACACTATCTTTTGCGGAAAATCTGGAAACGGATTGTTTAAAACTCTCTCAAAATATTTTACGAACAAAACTTCTATCCTATGACGTCTGAAAAGAAAAATTTGTTTTATCGCCTCCTCGATTCCGTTGAATATGTAGGGAATAAACTTCCTCACCCTGCAACCTTATTTGCTTTGCTTGCTCTTGTTGTCATTCTTTCGGGATTATTGGAAATTCTCCAACTTACAGCAAAACATCACGGCACCGGCGAAGAAATCCGCACAGTTTGTTTACTCAGTGGAGATGGGCTTCGGCGGGTAGTTTCGACTATTGCAACAGGAGTAGTTTCTTCACTCGTTATCGCCGCGTTCGTAAGGAAAAAATAATTGCTCTCGTCAAGACGCGAAGTCGCAAAAAATATTTCTTCGAACTTTGCGTGAAACCAAAAACACTATGCGTCCATCATATTACGTTATCATCATCGCACTCATTATTGCTTTTCAAAAGCAGAAGGAATATCCTTCTGTGTCAGCCGGAAGCCGTTTTCCAAATTTGCTTGTGGAAAACGGACATCTTGCAATGGTGTGGTTTGAAGTTACCGACACGAGCAAGCGATTACTTTTTTCTGAAATGAAGTACGGCGAATGGACAACGCCGACAACGATAACATTGAATAAAAACTTTTTTATTAACTGGGCAGATTTTCCTTCGCTCTATTCGCTCGGCGGTGATACGCTTGCAGTTCACTATCTTGAAAAAGGCGGAAGCGGAACATACGATTACAACGTGAAAGTTCGCTTTTCCTACAATCACGGAAAAACGTGGACGAGCGGAGAAATTGTTCACAACGATTCGAGTCACGGCGAACACGGATTTGTTTCGTTCTTTCGGATGAATAATAACACGCACGGAATTGTGTGGCTCGATGGAAGATTTATGCCGAGCGAAGATGAAGAAAATTCACACGATGGGCACGGCGGCGATATGAGTTTGTATGCAACGACATTTTCGTCGCAACAACTTTCCCGCATTGAAACCGTTCTCGATAATCGTGTGTGCGAATGTTGTCCGACTTCTGCATTGCAAACGGAAACTGGAATCATTGTTGCGTATCGAAATCGTGATGAAACGGAAATACGCAACATCAATATCATTCGTTTTGAAAACGGGAACTGGGGTGAACCGATAACTGTTCACGATGATAACTGGCAAATTCCCGGTTGTCCTGTAAACGGTCCCGTGCTTGTTGGTAAAGGAAAAAGCGTTGCGTGTGTATGGTACACTGCGCCGGATAATTCTCCCGAAGTAAAAATTGCATTTTCCAATGATGAAGGAAAAACATTTGCAAAACCGATTTCTGTTTCCAAAAAACTTCCGCTCGGTCGTGTGGATGCGCTGTGGTTGAATGATGGAAGTGTGCTCGTGAGTTGGATTGAACAGGTAGAACAAATGGGTGAGTTGTGTGTTGTGCGTGTCAATAAAAATGGAAAAATTTCTCCGCACAAAATTATTGCAGAAATTGATGTTGCACGTGGAAGCGGTTATCCGAAAATGGAATTATTCGGCGAGAAAATATTTTTCGCATTGACAAAAACCGGAGAGGAAACGAAGATTGAGACGAAGTGGATGAATGTTGAGGAACTCGAATAAATTCTCACGCAAAGCCGCTAAGATGCAAAAAAATTTCTTTGCATCTTAGCGGCTTTGCGTGAAAACAAAAAAAACAACAAGTGGAAGAAATAAAAAAAGAGCATACGCAATGGTTCGTATGCTCTTTTTGAATGGGATTTCCTCGCGGATAACCCCGATTATTTTAGGAGCAAAAGTTTTTTGGTTTCACTGTAAGACAAAATTCCATTTTGCGAAATATCTATACGATAGAAATACACACCGCTTGGTAACTTGCTCGCATCAAATTGCGTTTCGTGTTCGCCGATTTCCATTTCTTC
>VGWC01000092.1 GCA_016873775.1 Ignavibacteria bacterium
CTCTCGATTTCCTCTTCTTTGCAAAACTTGGCGATGCGGTTGTGCATTTTACGATTGAAAATATTTTCAACACGAAATATTACGTTGTTCCGTTTTATCCAATGCCGGATAGAAATTTGCGGCTTGGCGTTACGTGGGAGTTCCTGAATTAATTTTAGATTTTAGACTGGAGATTTCAGATTTTTTTTTCTAATTACTATTTGCCAATTACAAATGATAATTACTATTTTTGGAAATGCAAGATGTGTTCCCGCTTCAGAAGAGTATGAAACGGCGTACGAACTCGGAAAAGAACTCGCGAAACATCACTTCACTGTTTGCAACGGCGGCTACGGTGGAATTATGGAAGCATCTGCACAGGGCGCGAAAGCAGTTACGGGAAAAACTATCGGCGTTGTTATCAAATCTTTTTTCAGTAAACCGAATGTATATCTCGATGAAATCGTAGAAAAAAATTCTCTCATTGAACGAATGATGGAATTGATTGAACGCGGAGATGCGTATATCATTCTTCGCGGAGGAACGGGAACGCTGCTCGAGTTTGCCGCCGTGTGGGAACTTGCGCATAAACAAATAATGAAAGAGAAACCGATTGTATTACTCGGTGATTTTTGGAAACCGGTTGTTCAATTATTCGAGAATGAAAAATCATTTTTCAACGGAGGAACAATTACGCAATACGTTACCGAAGTTTCTTCAGTTGAAGCGTGCGTGAAATTATTGCAGGAAAAATTGTAAATCTTTTTTCAGAAATCAGTTTGCCGAGAAGAAGAAAAGTTTTAGTTTAAGAGCAAATTTTTTTTCAAATTAAGGACCCCAAAAAAATGCTTTCAAGAAATTTAAAAGCAGAGCAACTGCTATTTTCTTTTTTCATAATGTCATTCTTTTTTTTCAACACAAATTATGCGCGGCAAAACGGAATCACCGGAAGAACGAAAAAATTCAACGCCGGCTGCAACGATTGCCACGGAGCAAACGCAACCACTTCGGTAACGGTTATGATTATGGGACCCGATACAATCGAAGTGAATCAAACGGCAAATTATTCCGTGATGATAATGGGAGGACCCGCAATAAAAGGCGGAACAAACATTGCTGTTTCGAACGGAACGCTGACGGGAATTTCCGCATCATTGAAAAAAGTAAGCGATGAATTAACGCACGTTTCGCCAACATCGTTTTCGGGAGGAATGTTGGAGTTTCAGTTTACGTATAAAGCAACAACAACGGGAACGCAAACGGTGTTTGCAACGGGAAACAGCGTGAACGGAAACGGTCAATCAAGCGGCGACCAGTGGAATTGGGCGCCGAACAAAACAATAACAGTAATTCCGCTTGCATTTTCCGAAGATAATATTTCATCAGCGAAAACATTTTTTCTTTCGCAAAATTATCCGAATCCGTTTAATCCTGTAACAACAATTCGATACACGATTCACGAGCCACAATTTACAACGATTAGAGTTTTGGATATTCTGGGAACAGAAGTTGCAACACTTGTAAAAGAAAACAATGATATCGGCACACACACAGTACGTTTCGATGGAAATTCGTTAAGCAATGGAACGTATGTTTACGAACTCACAACAAAAGATTTTTCAGAAAGAAAGAAAATGATTTTGCTGAAATAATCAGCATATAGTATGTACGAAAACATAAGGAGAAAAATTTATGCATCGAGAAATTATTAAATGGTACAGTACCCAACTGGAAAAAGAAATGGAAGTCGTCAAATACGGTCATTACGGATTTGCGTTATTGATGTTTCCAACAGCAGGCGCAGATTTTCTTGAGTACGAGCGGTTTGAACTGACGGATGATATTGCGTCCATTGTTGACGGGGGAAAGTGCAAAGTCTATTCTATCAACAGTATCAACAAAGAAAGCTGGTTGAATGATGACGTTCCGAATTGGCAGAAATCGTTTCGGCACTATCAGTACAATCAGTATGTTGTTGATGAAGTTGTTCCGTTTATTCACAATGATTGCAATGGAAGAGTGCCGATAATAACGTGCGGAGCATCGTTGGGAGCATTGCATTCTGCAAATATGTTTTTCAAACATCCCGATATTTTTGACGGCGTGATTGCAATGAGCGGCGTGTATTCGTTGAGCGCTTACAGCAAAGGATATTACGATGACCATTGCTATTACAATTCGCCGTCGGATTTTTTACCGGGATTATGTGATGAAACAATTCTCGAACAATTGCGAACAAACAAAAAAATTATTATCGCAACAGGACAAGGCGAATACGAAGACCCGTCGGCATCGGTTCGCTTGTCGGAAATTTTGATGGAGAAAAATATTCCTCACGATTTGCAGTTGTGGGGACACGATATGCGGCACGATTGGCCCACGTGGAGAAAAATGCTTCCAAATTTTTTGGAATCAAAATTTTAAACGAAACGAGAGATTCTTAACCACAAGAATCCATTTGATTTTCCAAAATTTTCTAAAGCGATGTTGAAAAAAACAGAAAAAGTAAAACTTATCATCTACCAAAAACCAACATGTTCTACGTGCAGACAAGTATATGGAACGCTGAAAGAAAGCGGAGTAGATTTTGATACAGTCAATTATTATGTTGACCCGATTCCTAAAAAGAAACTGAAGGAACTTTTAAAAAAAATGAAGTTGCACGCAAAACAACTTTTCCGAACCAAAGAGCCGTTATACAAAGCAATGGAAATCGAAGAAAAAAATTATTCCGAAGACGAACTCATAGAGATACTTTCGCTTCATCCAGAATTGCTTCAGCGACCGATTATCGAGAAAGGGAATACGGCAATTCTCGCGCGACCAGCAGAACGCATCAAAGAAATTTTGTAACAATCTTTCCAATTATATGAAACGCTCAATTCTATTTCTCTGTTCATTTTTCTTTTTTCTTTTCGGGTTCTATTTTGTACAAGAAGAAAAAAACAATGACACGCAAGCGTCGTCAAAAGTCAGAAAAGAAAAGAAAGAAAAAACTTCCGGCGCGCTCGAAGCATTAACATTCTGGACACGCTCACGCGCATTTCCTAACGATGATATTCCCGATGCTGGATTTGCAGATGCATTGCACTATTCACGGGAAAAGTTGCGCACTATTTCTGAACGAAAATTTTCATCGGAAGAATGGAAAAGCATTGGACCAACGAATATCGGTGGGAGAACAATTTCCATCGCCATTAATCCGCAAAATCCGAGCACGATTTATGCGGGTTCAGCAAGCGGAGGATTATGGAGAAGTCATACGGGAGGCGAAGGAGCAACGGCGTGGAAGTATGTTGACATAAAAGATGCAAATGGAAATTATTATGCAGTTCTTGGCGTTGGAGCAATAGCAATAGACCCAACAGATACGAACACGATCCTCATCGGAACGGGAGAAGTATATGGTTATGGTAAATCCGTAGGAGGATTTGGGTTGCGCACGACGCGTGGAAGTTATGGAATAGGAATTTTGAAAACAACAGACGGCGGAGAAACGTGGACGCATCCTGTGAATTGGGAAAGAAAACAAAAGCAGGGAGTGCAAGATATTGCGATGAATCCGAAGAATCCGAATATTGTATATGCAGCAACAACAGATTCCGTGTTGAAATCAACAAATAAAGGAGAGTCGTGGTTTTCAATTCTTGATACCATAATGTCGGTTGATATTCTTGTGAATCCGATAGACACCAATATTATATTTGTTTCGTGCGGAAATTTGGGAAGCCGCGGTTCGGGCGTGTATCGAAGTACCAATAGTGGTTTTACGTTCACAAAAATTGATACGCTTCCGAAATTTTCAGGAAAAACTATGCTTTCAATTTCTGAGAAGTTTCCGAATGTCGTTTATGCCGATGTTGCTGATAGTACTGCTAGTAAAGGATTGTGGCGTTCAACGGATAATGGCGTAGTGTGGAGAAGATTAACAACAACCGATTATGCGTTGTATCAAGGATGGTTTTCGCATTTTGCTGTTGTTCATCCGAAGGATACATCAAAAATATTGTGCGGGGGTGTGGATGTTTGGAAATCAACCAATGGAGGAAAAACGTTATCCCAAAAATCGTATTGGTACAATTGGTATTTGGATACGTTAATTGCTCCTGGGTTTCCTGAAGGAACATCGGATTATTCCCACGCAGACCATCACGCGTATGCAATTCATCCAACGGATTCAAACACGGTTTATTTTGGAAACGACGGTGGAATTTTTCGCACAACAAATTTTGGCGAAACATTTCAATCATTGAACGGAGGTTATCATACGCAGCAATTTTACAACGGAAGTTCCAATTCGTTTTCTGATTCTAATTTTGCAAGCGGAGGAATGCAGGATAATGCAACGGCTATGTATTTCGGAAGAAATGATGGCGCATGGTATCGTTGTATCGGTGGAGACGGTTGTTGGACGGCGATTGACCAGAAAAGTGATTCGGTTGTGTATGGTTCTGCGCAGTATTTGTATATGGTAAAAAACGTAACGCGAGGGAGGGGATTTTGGAATTACACGTATGGAGGAGTAAGCAACGTTGTAAATTTTGTTGCGCCGTATGTTCTTTCACCATACTGGAACGATACAATTTCTACAACAAAAAGCAGGGTTATTTATGCGGGAGAAGATGTTGTTTCGAAATCGACAGATGGGGGAATTACTTGGACAACAACAAATAACAATTTGTCGCTCGATGGGAATGCCGTACTTTCGCTTGCCGTTTCAGTTCACAAGCCGGATACCGTGTATGCAGGAACGCTTCCAATGGTTGCACACCAAGGAATTTGGAAAACAATCAACGGAGGAACGGCGTGGACAAAAATTGATACGTCGTCGTTGTTAAGTCTTCCGAATCGGTACCCGCTTGATATTGCGATTGACGAACAAAATGCATCACGCGCATTTGTTGTCTTTGGTGGATTTGAAACTTCGCATCTTTTTAAAACAATTGATGGAGGACAAACGTGGTTTGATTGCGACCGAGGACGCCTCCCGAACATTCAAACAAACGCGGTTTTCATTGACCCAAAATTTCGCCATAATATTTATGTGGGAAATGATATAGGCGTATTTCTTTACGCCGAAACGAGTTCTGGTGATTCGGTGATAAATTTTTCAGAAGGAATGCCGCCTGCAATTGTTATGGATTTATCCATTTCGCGTTCGAACAGAATGTTGCGGGCATTTACTCACGGACTTGGTGCGTGGCAACGACGTCTATGGGATTCTACATTAGCAGAGATTCCAGAACCACAGGAGATCCCTCTTTCATTTGAGTTGAAACAAAATTTTCCGAATCCGTTTAATTCGACGACAACGATTCGATTTGAAATTCCCGTAGGGGCAATTCATAAATTGCCCTTACAAACAACGTTGAAAATCTACAACGTTATCGGTCAAGAAGTTGCAACGTTGATTCACAACAAGCAAACAGATATTGGAATGCACGAAGTTCGGTTTGATGCGAGTAATTTTTCAAGCGGAATTTATTTTTATCAATTATTCGTCGGAACCAATTTAGGAAAAGTCCAAGAAATTTCTGAAACAAAGAAAATGATTCTGTTGAAATGACCATCAGCGGATTTTCCTTTGTTCGCAACGGCGTCAAATTCGATTATCCTTTTTGCGAATCAATTCTTTCCATCCTTCCGCTTGTAGATGGGTTTGTCATCGTTGTTGGAAAAAATGACACTCTCGGATTTGTTAGAAACAGAACCCAGTATTAGTGTTTCTGAATGGATGAAAACAGTCATTTACCAAAGGAACGACGTTTCACCAACTACGCGCATATTGAAATGTATAGATAATGCAAAAAAAAGAAATAGAATTTTCTGCGGTCCTATATTATTTTCTCAAAAGAAATCAGCACAAATAATTTTTCGCGAAATTCAATGATAAAGTTAAATACACTTGGAAGTAACAGAAATTTTTTAGGAATAGAAAAGGATTATTCTTCGTTAGAAAATTCGTCAATTGTAATTCTCCCTTGTCCGTATGAAGCAACTGTCAGTTATGGTGGTGGCACGAAGAATGGCCCAAAAACAATTCTTGCGGCTTCTCACTACGTAGAGTTTTATGACGAAGAAATAGACAAAGAGATATACAAAAAAGTAAAAATTGCTACTTTTGCTCCGCTTAAATTTGGGAGCAAAAAGAACGAATCTGCGTTGGGGTTGATTTATGAAAATGCAAAATTCATCCTTTCCAAAAACAAATTTCTCCTTACACTTGGAGGAGAACATACAATCTCTCAAGCATTAATTAAAGCACATCTCGAAAAATATCCCAATCTTTGTGTGTTACAATTCGATGCTCATTCGGATTTACGGATGTCGTATCAAGGCAATAAATACAGCCATGCGAGTGTGATGGCGCGGGTGTGTGAATTGCTCAATTCGGAAAAATTATTTCAGGTTGGAATCCGCGCTCAATGTATCGAGGAATCTGTTTTCATAAAAGAAAACGGAGTGAACACTTACTATGCACATCTCATCAGAAATTGGAAAAAGAAAAGAACGTGGCAAGAGGAAATTGTGAACCAACTCAGCGACGAGGTCTATATTTCGTTCGATGTGGATGGATTTGACCCGTCAATAATGCCATCAACGGGAACGCCAGAACCGAATGGACTGTTGTGGCAAGAAGTAATGAATTTATTATGGTTAGTTGGCAAGAAAAAGAAAATCGTGGGAGCAGATGTTGTAGAATTTTCTCCAATTATTAACTTGCATCACCCTAATGAAACCGCTGCAAAATTGGTTTACAAAATTCTCAATGCGGCGTTTTATAAAGAATAGTACATAGTTTATACGGATTAAACGAAATTTCGCTGATTATATCTCTTTGCAATCGGTTCTTCCTTCCGTGTCTTATCCGCGTTCTCTTCCAAACTTCACAACAACCAATTTTTTTTCTGCATCGTTCAAATATTCTAAGCCCTTCAATTCAATATTCACTACTTGTAACTCTATGAGTTTCATTGAATTACTTTTTCTAATTTCCTCACTTAAGTCCCCACCTTTCAAGGCAAGTAGCGTTCCTCTTTTCTTCAAAAATGGTTTCGACAACTTTATTAACTCATTTAACGGAGCAACAGCACGAGAGACAACAACATCATACTTGCCAAAAAACTCACTTCTTTTTCCAAATTCTTCAGCACGACCGCAAGCCACGTTAGTTTGTTTTAATCCCAACTTTTTCACAATTTCTGAAACTACTCTTATTTTCTTTTGAGTTGAATCGAGCAATGTAATTGAAACATTATCACAAACTATTTTAATGGGAATTCCAGGTAAACCGCCACCGGTTCCCAAATCCAAAAGCGTAGAACAATTTTCCAATTTGTTCATCAAATAAATCGAAAGCGAATGAAGTATATGATTCTCCCAAACTTGCCCTTCGTCTTTTCGGGAAATCAAATTGACTTTTTTATTTGCTTCAAGCAAGAGCGAAACGTATTTCTCTAATTGCAAAAATTGTTCACGAGAAATTGTGCGTTCGTTCTTTTCAAAGATTGATTTGTGTTCAGCGAACAATGTAGTACACATTACTTTATATTAGAAAAGAATTTCGAAGTATGTTACAAATCCAAAAAACTGTGTGGGATCCATTTTGGCTACTTCACCAGAACAACCTTTTTCGTTTCTTTGTACGACAAAATTCAATTTTGTCTCACACTCAGCCGCACAAAATAAATTCCGCTCTGAAAATTCTCTGCGTTCCATTCATGGTGTGTTTGCCTGCTTGCATTTCCTTATTGTCAAAAAGTAAGGAAACTTCCTTGCTGGAATCTGTAACTTAAAGCCTGCTCTACACTTGTGCCATTTTAAAGTTACCTGTGCAGGCAACCATCGATTGAATCCTACCGCCCAACCGTTTAATATGTCGGTAAAATAAATATCTACAACAGGACCAGCCGAAGGTTTTGATGGGAAATACGCTTTTTCCCACTCCCCATTTATTGACACTACCCAGAGAGTCAATAAAAAAGTTAATAATATAATTATTCGTTTCATTTGATTTCTAAAAGCTATTGTTGAACATACT
>VGWC01000093.1 GCA_016873775.1 Ignavibacteria bacterium
ACAGGAGGATGAGCAATGTCAAGGGTGAAGATGTAGTTTTTCACTTTCCGCTAAACAACTTCATTACCGTTTCATCAAGTTCTTTTTCCAACATTGTCATTTTTTCTTCTTCGCCTTTTGCTTTGAGTTGATGCAGCATTAGTGAAAGTTCCGAGAGTTTTTGATGAACTTTATTTTTCTCTTCAAACTTTGGAATTCCAATATGTTGCATCACTGATGGCGTACCAAAACCACGACCGGCAGAAGAATACGATTTTATAAACTCGCGCATTGAGAGAATTAGTGGGAACGGTTAATTGAGTTGGATTATTTTCTTTAATAAAAACAGGAATAATATACTTCGTTTTCTCTTTCAAATAAACTCCTTTTCCTCGTCTTTTTTTTGTATTTTTTTGCCGAAAAAATCATTGAGAAACACCATTTCTACTACGAAAAAAACAATCTATCTCGCTATTATTTGGCATCAACATCAGCCATTGTACGTTGATTCCGAAAAACATCTTCTTTCCGCTCCGTGGGTTCGCACACACGGGACAAAAGATTATTACGATATGTGCGCAATGTTGAAAGAATTTCCTTCGATTCATTGCACGTTTAATCTTACGTCAACATTGCTGCAACAGTTGGAAGAATTTTATGTCGCTCCGCTTTCAAAAATCGTGAATCGAGAATCGTTGTTCGTCAATCGCAAAACAAAATCGAAAAAAACCGACAACTCTACGCTAACAGATGCGTGGATTGACTTACTTCTCAAACCAACAGAGCAATTTGGAGACGAAGAAAAAAATATTCTTTATCGAAATGCGTGGAGTTGTATTACGATAAGCGAACCACAATTACATTTTTTCCCTGAATATGAACGACTCTGCAGACATATAAAAAATTCTCTTAAACTCGGCGTTGACAATTTTTCTCTTCAACAATTACTGGAACTGAAATTTTGGTTTTTTCTGGCAAACTTTGATGCGGATTTTTTATTGGGAAAAGTACAACTCTCGAACGGTAACGTTTGCAACCTCAGTTCGTTTGTCGAAAAAAAATCTGATGAAAAATTTTATCTACGAAAAAAAATTACGGAAGATGATTGCAAACGATTGGTTAACGAAGTGTATAAAGTTCTTTCGGCAATAATTCCGTTGCACAAAGAAATGCAGTTGCAAAAAAAGATGGAGTCCACTTCCAAAGTGGACTCCATCTTTTGGAATAACGGACAAATTGAACTCACAACAACGCCCTATGCTCATCCGATTCTTCCATTGTTGTTAGATTCCGATGTTACGAAAATTTCTCAACCGACTGCTCAACTGCCAATGCGATTTTCATTTCCCGAAGATGCAAATCTCCACGTTCAACTTGCAATAGAAAAATTTCAATCGCTGTTTGGAAATCTGCCGAACGGAATGTGGCCCAGTGAGGGATGCGTATCGCAGGAAATTCTTCCATTGTTCACGAACAACAATATCAAATGGATTGCAACCGACGAACAAATTTTGAAACGCTCAAAACCGGAAAATCAAACTGCAAATTCCGCATACAGTTTGAATGTTGAGAAAAATGAACTTGCAATATTTTTTCGCAACACACGACTCTCTGACAAAATCGGTTTTGATTATCAGAATCTACCGGCAGAACTCGCGGCGGAAGATTTCATTCAATCGTTACTTTGTCTTTCCAATGAAAGCGAACAACTCATTACAGTTATTGTTGACGGAGAAAATGCATGGGAATGGTATCGCACAAATCTTGACGGAAAAGAATTTTTGCGTTCACTCTATGCAAAATTAGAAGAAAAATTTCTCACAAAAGAAATTATCACCGTAACTCCGAGTGAATATATTTTCGGAAATGCGCAGCGTGGAATTTCTCCTCATCCGATTTCTTCGATGAAAAAAATAGATTGGCTTTTTCCGGGCTCGTGGATAAATTCGAATTTCGATACATGGATTGGTGAAGGAGAAGAAAATACTGCGTGGGAATATTTACTGCGAACGAGAACTGATTTGAAGAACTGTGGTATTGCGTTACCAACATCATTTCCATTACCGGATGTTTGGAAAGAATTGCTCGCCGCTGAAGGAAGCGATTGGTTTTGGTGGTACGGAACGGATCAAAATGCACCGGGAGGCGATGAACCTTTCGATGAAGCATTCCGAATGCATTTAAAAAATGTTTATTCCTTTGCCAATAACTCTGGAGCAAATCTTGAAGTACCGGAATTTCCACCGATACTTTTAAAACAATATCGCGAAGATAAGCGAATTCATCATTCGCAGGGAACGATGGCGCGAAGTGATGATTCATTATTGAATGACGAGCATATTCCTTTAGATGAACACAAAGTGAAAGTTACATTTCTTTGCCGAAATATAAATCCACAGCAAACAAAAAATGTTTATATCGTCGGGAACAGAAACATTTTGGGAAATTGGATGCCTAATGTCGTTCCAATGGCGCGCGTAAACGATGTACTGTGGAAATTTGAGACAGAGTTTTTCTCCGGCGAAGAAATACAATATAAATACACGTTCGGCGACTGGAGCAACGAAGAATTTCCAATTTCTCATCGAAAACTTTTTGTTCCACTTTCCGACATCATCGAACTAACAATCGAAGATATTTTTGGAATATTTCGTAATCACGCATAATGAAATCCTACACAGAATATTTAGTCTTCAATACAAAAACCAGAAAAGAATTTGTCAACATTACACGTAATCTCGATGAGTGCGTCATTGCTTCTAACATTCAAGAAGGATTTTGCCTTGTTTCAGCAATGCATATCACCGCTGCAATATGGGTGAACGACGAAGAAGAAGGTTTAAAACAAGATATGCTCGAATGGCTCGAACAACTTGCGCCTGCAAAAAAAAATTATCGTCATCATCGCACGGGTGAAGATAACGCTGACGCACATTTGAAGCGCACACTGCTTCATCAACAATGCATTCTTCCTATTACAAAGGGCAAACTCGATTTAGGTCCATGGGAACAAATATTTTACGCAGAGTTTGACGGACAACGAAAGAAACGAGTTATAGTAAAAATTATTGGCGAATGATTATGAAACTCGTACAATCGCTCTTTCTCTTCCTTATTATTTTTCACACAAATTGTGTATCGCAAGAACACCAGTTCCGCACCGATGTTGATTTTGCAAGTTTTCGTTTCGATGATTCATTATCATACGTAGAAATTTTTGTTTCAGTACCAAGTAAATGCATCACGTACGCAACAAAAGAAAAAAAACTACTTGGTGAAGTTCAATTTTCTTTGACGATTCTTAAAAACGATAGTACGATTACATCAAAACAGTGGATTTTACAACACACAAAAGAAGATTCATCGGAAAGCGAGATGGACAAATCACTTGTGGATATTGCAGGATTTGTATTGCCTTCAGGAAATTATTCACTTCGCGTCGTGGCGTTTGATTTTCATTCTCCTTCTGAAAAAAATAGTTTTGAAATTCCGTTGCTCGTTACACCGTATTCGCAAACGCATACTCTTCTCAGCGATATTGAACTTTGCACAACAATTATCAAAGCAAGTGAAGAGGAAAAACTGTCATCATTCTATAAGAACTCATATCTCGTTGCGCCAAACACCCGTAGATTATACGGTCAAGGACTTCCGGTGTTGTATTATTTTGTAGAATGTTACAACCTGTTATCTGAACATTCATTGCAAGAATATCAATTTGTTGTATCAGTAACAAATACAATTAATGAAGAAATTATTCATCACTCAAAAAAGAAAACGCGCAGCGTAAATCATACAGCAGAAGTTGGGACATTAAATGTTAGCAATCTCCGAAGCGGCACCTATACATTGAATATTTCCTTGTTTGATACAACAGTATTTGCCACTACTTCGAAAAAATTTTTTGTTTTCAATCCGATCCTTGGAGCGGATACAATATTGCAAATGAAACTTCGTGAAAAACTGTTCACTGAATTTGCTTCATTCACTGAACAAGAATTGGATGAACTATTTCATCAAGCAACGTACATTGCAACAGAAAATGAACGTGAGCAATTTCAGAAATTGCAAACCTCAGAAGCAAAACGAAATTTTCTTACCGAATTCTGGGAACAACGAACGATTACTACGAGCGAAGGAACTTCATCATTGAAAAAAGAATACGAACGACGGATTGAATATACAAACAAAAATTTTTCGACTGCAACAACGACAAACTTTCCAACACTCGGTTGGAAAACCGATAAAGGACGTGTCTATATTCTCTACGGCGCACCGAATGAAATAAAACATCGCCCGAACTCAACTAATCTTTGCCCTTTTGAAATATGGGATTATCACCAATTGCAAGGCGGTGTATCGTTCTACTTCATTGATGAGTTCAATAGCAATCAATGGAGATTAGTTCATTCAAATGCACGCAGTGAAATTCTGAACCTTCGCTGGAAAGAAAAAATAGAATCTGCCGAATAAACGATTCTTTTTTCAACTATATTTTTACTCTAATATTATTATTTCACAATCTTACGATTTATGTCTGTTATATCCGAAAAAATAATTCCTGTTGATATCGAATCTGAAATGAAGTCGTCGTACATTGATTACGCGATGAGTACGATTGTCTCGCGCGCGTTACCCGATGTTCGCGATGGACTAAAACCTGTGCACCGAAGAATTCTCTTTGCGATGAACGAACTTGGACTCGCAGCAAATCGTCCGTATAAAAAATCAGCGCGCGTTGTCGGAGAAGTGCTTGGTAAATACCATCCGCACGGGGATACAGCAGTGTATGATGCGATGGTGAGAATGGCGCAGGATTTTTCGATGCGTTATCCGCTCGTTGATGGACAAGGAAATTTTGGAAGCGTTGATGGCGATTCTCCAGCGGCAATGCGTTATACCGAAGTTCGTCTCGCTCGCATCGCAGAAGAAATGTTGCGTGATATTGATAAGAATACCGTTGACTTTGGTTCCAACTTCGATGATACGTTGCAAGAGCCGAAAGTTCTTCCTTCGATGTTACCCAATTTATTGTTGAACGGTTCATCAGGAATTGCTGTGGGAATGGCGACAAACATTCCACCGCATAATTTGAAAGAAGTTGTTGATGGATGTATTGCATTGATTGACAATCCCGAACTCGCTGATGAAAAACTTTTGAAGTACGTTAAGGCGCCGGATTTTCCAACCGGAGGAATTATTTACGGTTATCAAGGAGTGAAAGATGCGTTTCTCAACGGACGAGGGAAAATTACGATTCGTGCAAAAGCAAATATCGAAACGGATAAAAACGAACGGCAAAAAATCGTTGTAACAGAACTTCCGTATCAGGTGAACAAACTTACGTTGATTGAAAATATCGCTGCGCTCGTCAATGAGAAAAAACTCGAAGATATTTCTAACGTGAATGATGAATCGGATAGAGATGGAATGCGTCTCGTGATTGATTTGAAACGCGACGCAAACGCAAGCGTTGTAATGAATAATTTATTTCAACACACGCAACTGCAAACAACATTCGGCGTCATTATGCTTGCGATTGTTGATGGACGACCGGAAGTTCTTACGTTGAAAAAAGCGATTCAACTTTTTATAAAATTCAGAAATGAAGTTGTTGTTCGTCGTACGCAATTCGATTTGGATGAAGCGGAAAAACGCGCGCATATTCTCGAAGGTTTTATCATTGCGCTCGATAACATTGATGAAGTGATTGCGCTTATCAAAAAAGCGAAGGATGTAGAATCGGCAAAAGAAGGATTGATGAAGCGTTTCAAACTTTCCGAAATTCAAGCTAAAGCAATTCTCGATATGCGATTGCAACGCTTAACCGGATTGGAACGAAAGAAAATTCAAGATGAATACAAAGAAGTAATTAAACTCATCGAAAAATTAAAAGCAATTCTCGCAAACAAATCGCTGCAAATGCAAATCATCAAAGAAGAATTGCAAGCGCTCAGAGAAAAATACGGCGACGAGCGCAGAACAGAAATCGTGATGGACAAAACGGAATTCAACGTCGAAGATTTGATAGCGGAAGAAGACGTTGTCGTTACGCTTTCTCATGGCGGATTCATCAAGCGATTTCCAGTTTCGGGTTATCGTCGTCAAGGTCGGGGCGGAAAAGGTGTAACCGGCGCAACGACGAAAGAAGATGATTTTCTTGAACAAATGTTTATCGCAAGCACGCACGATTATTTGTTGTGCTTCACCGATAACGGACGGTGCTACTGGCTCAAAGTTTTTGAAATTCCAGAAGCGGGAAGAACGGCAAGAGGAAAAGCTATTGTCAACTTACTGCAAAAAGCACCGAATGAAAATATCGCGGCTGTGTTGAACGTAAAAGAATTTAAGGAAGACCAATTTATTTTGATGGTTTCGAAAAAAGGAATTGCAAAAAAATGTTCGCTCACGGATTTCAGCAATCCGCGCGCAAATGGAATTATTGCGATGGGACTTGATAAAGATGACCAAGTGCAAGACGTGAAACTCACGGATGGAACGCACGATGTCGTAATCGGAACGCACGAAGGAATTGCAATTCGATTTCACGAAAGCGAAATTCGTTCGATGGGAAGACAAGCCGGTGGTGTTCGTGGAATTAGGTTGGAGAAAAAAGATTTTGTCGTTGGTGTTGTTGCAACAAAACGAAGCACAACAACAATTCTTGTCGCATCGGAAAATGGAAACGGTAAGCGTACGGATTTAAGCGAGTATCGAGTGAGTCATCGCGGAGGAAAAGGAATTTACACGTTGAAATCAACAGAGAAAATTGGAAAGATGGTTGCAATTAAAGAAGCGTTAGACAATGATGATATCGTTGTAGTAACAGCCCAAGGAATGATAATCCGTCAACACGCATCAGATATACGTGAAACGGGACGCAACACACAAGGCGTTCGTATTATTCGTCTCGATGAAGGCGATTCGATTTCCGCTCTTGCAATTGTTCCGTCGGAAGATGAGGGCGAAGAAAAGGAAAATAATGGTCAAGAAAAATTGAAAATATAATCTAATGACTCACCCAAAAACCATCGCCGAACTTCGCAAAGCAAACTATAAATTTCTTCCCGTCAAAGAAGAAGTGCGAAGAAATTTAATTACAAAACTTCGCAACAAAGAAAAATTATTTCCCGGAATTATCGGATTCGATGAAACCGTCATTCCATCCATTGTTAATGCGCTTCTTGCGAAACACGATATTATTCTTCTCGGTTTGCGTGGACAAGCGAAATCGCGTTTGCTGCGGGAACTCACATCGTTGCTCGATGAATTTATCCCCGCCATAAAAGATTGCGAAATCAACGACAATCCATTTCATCCCGTGTGCAAACATTGTGTTGATACAGTTGCAGAACACGGCGACAATGTTGAAATCGAATGGCTTCATCGCGATGAACGCTTCAATGAAAAACTTGCAACGCCCGATGTAACAATTGCAGATTTAATCGGCGACATAGACCCAATAAAAGCCGCAACAAAAAAACTACATTTCGCGCACGAAGGAGCAATTCATTACGGAATTATTCCCCGCACCAATCGCGGAATTTTTGCCATCAACGAACTTCCCGATTTGCAGCCGCGCATTCAAGTCGGTTTGTTCAACATAATGGAAGAAAAGTTTGTGCAGATTCGCGGATTCAGCGTTCGCATTCCGCTCGATGTGATGATGGTGTTCACCGCCAATCCCGAAGATTATACCAATCGCGGAAACATTATCACACCGCTCAAAGATAGAATTGATTCGCAAATTCTCACACACTATCCGCTCACGCTCGAAGATGGAATTGAAATCACCGAGCAAGAAGCGATGAGCGAGCGCGATGGAAAAGAAATTCTCGTTCCGTAC
>VGWC01000094.1 GCA_016873775.1 Ignavibacteria bacterium
TACATCAGCCATAATGCTGTTGACATAATCTAATGACATTTGAAATTATCCTGTTTGTTGTGATACATATTGTTGATTAAAGTGAAAAAAATGTTGGTAAATATAGACGATTCTGAAGTAACTATGAATAGGTTGATGGTGTTAAAAAAAGTATAGAACAAAAGAGCATTTCCTCGCACTCGCGTTACGTTGTTTTCTACGCATAAAAATTTTGTTATGCTATTCTCTAAACAATTTGTGTGCCAATGAGCGAGATGAAATAATTATGAAGTATTGCCAAAAAATATTTCGTTTGGAAATTTTGAACGTTTCATTTGTGAAAATTATTTTTCTTAATGCTTTCATTTGTGAGAAGGGGAAATACGTTTTACGCTGTTTTCGTTCACATTGTTATTACTTAGCCTTCATACATTTTGGAACGAGAATTGCTTTTTACGTGAACGTTTTTTCTTATGTACGAATCATTCAAAAGAGTGGGAAAATGCGTCCTCAAACATTGTTAGAACATTTAGCGGAAAAAAAATTTCTCGATGAACTTCATCACTTGCTTTGGAACGAACCGTTTGTTAAAAATGGAATTCGCGATGAAGGATGGAATTGCCGCGACCATTCATTGCTTGTTGCCGGAATAGTTCGGCGTTTGGGATATTCCTGCGACATTCATTCGGGGAAATGTGCATTTGTGCAGGGAGGGAACAATAATATTTTGTCGCTTTCTTTGGAAGTGAATCCACATTCTTACGTTTATCTTCTGCAAAAGGGAATCATTGATTTCAGCCCGCGATTTCAATGTTTTGCTGTTCCTTTAGGTTTTTTGCAGTGGCCCATAGAAGGTATTTTTTTGAACAAACTTCTTCCGAAACAACTGAAAACAAAAAGTGAAATTGTTATTGCGAACAACGAACCCGATTTTCAGTTTCACATACGTCGCACAGTGCAACATAAAGAATCACGTGCGTTAATATATTTGAAACAAGGAACAGCGAATTCTCTACAAGAGATGCTTAATAATCCCGGGCAAACAATTAATTCTCCGCTGTCGTGTCATTTATTGAACGGTTTAAAATTGGGAAACGATATTTACAAAAAAGCATTACTGCAACTATGGGAATTTATCAATGAACGAACAACATCGTTGCAATCATTTTCAAGAGACGATGCATGGAAAACAATTGCAGAATTACCTTCCGAGTAAGATGAACGTCGCACAGTGAAACAGAAAAACAAACACATCGAAATTTCAGAACCTGAACTTCAACTTCTTCAAAAAGCGCAACACGAAGACGAAAAAGCGTTCACGGAACTGAATCGGCGCTACAACGAAATGGTGTTCAGTTTTGCATTTAAAGTTTGCCGCAACAAAGAGAAAGCAAAAGAAACTCGATGAAGCAATTCTCAAACTTCCGCTCGAATATCGGCTCGTGTTTATCTTGCGGGATTTGGAAGGACAAAGCGCAGTAGAAACTGCGAAGATTATGAACCTAACAGTTTCTGCAACAAAATCGCGTTTGCGCCGCGCGCGTGTATTTTTACAGGAACAAGTAAAGGATTATTGGAAACAGTAATGTCGTTTTGAAGAACGAAAACAACGTTGCTATTCCAATTTTGAAAATCCGTATTTCATACAAATGTACTTTGTAGAAAATGATTTTTATTCTTTTACGTTTACTAAAAATTTCGCTGATGAAAGTTCCATTCGGAAATCCCTCCTTTCATATTTGCCGATTGAAATCCGCGCTGATGAAGTTTTGAAGCAGCAATTAAACTTCTATTTCCGCTTTTACAGTAACAGATTATTTCTTTCGATTTATGCTTGTCGAGTTCGGATGCTTTTTCCTCCAATTCGTGAAGTGGAATATGCAACGAATCGCGGATGGATGATTGTTGTCGTTCTTCTTTAGTGCGAACATCGAGAAGTACAACATCACCGGAAGGAAGAAGCGATGCAACCTCAGCAACAGAATAGTTTTTCACGTTGCGGACAAGGAGAAATTTTTTGAGAAAATAAAAAAGGAGAATTCCGAGAAGTAAAAATGGAATAATATTGTTCATCGGTTTATGTTAGTTTATGTTGCACCTTCCGCCGCCACAGCAACCGTCGGCATCACAGAAAGGAGCAGTATAATTTTGTGCGGAATGTCCCACGCTTACATTGGGCGCAGAAAACAATTTTTTGTAATGCTGCGAGTTACACGATGGACAGATGATATCCTCTTTCACTTCGCGTACGAGGTGAAAAATTTCGTACGTTGCTTCACAGTCGTTGCAATGATAATCGAATATTGGCATACGGTTTGTTGAGTTGTTATTAAAAATTTCTTCTCAAATATAAGATGCGGCGAATTGAAAAAAGATTCACGGAATAATTTTTTGCATCTTTTTTTCGTTGTACGTATCTTACTCATAGAGTAATCGCTTATATTTTTGAACACTTTTCAATCTACTTTTTTAAAAAATCTATGCAAACCAAAACAGCATTTCTAAAACAATTGCAGGGAGTAACACTTATTGCGAAATCAGATTCCAATCACTGGATCATTATGGACGGTTCGCCAACGTTTGGAGGAAGCAGCGCCGGCTCATCTCCGAAAGAATTATTACTAATGGCGCTGGGCGGATGCACCTCAAACGATGTGATTCCGATATTGAAAAAGAAAAAAGTTGAACTCGATGGATTTGAAATCCATTTAACGGGAACTGTCCGCGAAGAACATCCGCAAGTATTTACGGATATTCATATCGAGTATGTTTTTTACGGAGAACAAATTCACGCGGAAGATGTTGAACGTGCGATTGAACTTTCCACGACGAAGTATTGCTCCATAACAGCAATGCTTTCCGCTATCGTGAAAATTACACATTCGTATCGAATAGAAGAAAAGAAAAACGAATAAGAGTCTGATTATTTCCGTATGCAAAGTTTCTTACTTTCTGTTGAGAAACGTTTGCTGGCGCATTAAAAATTGTCCATCGGAAATCAGAGAAATATGCGCTGCATATACAAAACATACAGACCCGTGTTGGATGATTACTAAAAAACCTTGCGATTGCAAAAGTGCAGAATGTCGCATTTGTCCCGTGTATCAAAAAATTCCTGATGGTCATTCATTGAAAGAAATGATAACGCAATTTACAACGCTATGAAGAAAAATGATTTCTGCAAGCAAGGAGATAGTATCATTTCCGTTGGACAGTTTTACGAAAAATCAGCGGGACGGAAATTATTTTTACATAGATAACTTTACTTTCAGATAGAACAGTCTTTTGGAAACGAAACAAGCAAGGGGCGTTTTAAAATTTGTAAGAAAGACGATTTCAGCAATGATAATATTTTACAAAGTTACTCTCGTATTTCTCCTATTTCAAAACTTTTCGAGTGGTATAAAATTTGCATATAGTCAAATGAATTTGCGAGGAGAAAGATTTGTGTTATTCTCAATTTTACAGAAGGAGGGTTTCAACAAGAAGGCGGTTTTCCTCATAAACATAGAACGGTTTATGGCAACGGGAAACGTTCTTTTTTTTAAAATGGTACGTAATGAAAGTTCACTCAAGAAATACATATATTTTTGCACATTGCATAGTTCTCATATTATAAGTTACGTTACCGTAAATGAAATACCAGTAAGTGATGATGAATAACAAGTTAATCATAGAAAGAAAAAACTTTGAAGCGTTGCTGTCGGCGCTTTGTCAACGCGGATTCACGATTATTGCACCAGTGTTACGTGAAAATGCGATCGTGTACGACGAAGTTACTTCGTCCAATGAACTTCCTATTGGCTGGACGGATGAACAAACCCCGGCAACGTATCGCTTGAAAAAGAGAAACGATAATGCGGTATTTGGATATGTTGTTGGTCCTCATTCGTGGAAAAAATATCTCTTCCCTCCGCATTTGAAATTGTTTTCTGCAGAGAAAAACGGCAAAGGATTTGTTATAGAAGAAAATCATCAACAATTCACCATACCGAAATACGCATTTGTCGGCGTACGTGCGTGTGAACTCAATGCAATACAGATTCAGGATAACGTTTTCTGCAACGGACAATATGTCGATGCCAATTACAAATCGCAACGGGAAAAAATTTTTATCGTTGCGGTGAATTGTGTTCAATCGGGAGGAAATTGTTTTTGCACATCAATGAAAACGGGACCGAAAGTAGAAAACAATTTCGATATCGCACTTACGGAAATAGTGAACGAGAAAGAGCATTATTTCATCGCAGAAGTTGGAAGCGAAAAAGGAAAAGTATTGCTCAGTGAAATTCCTCATCGTGAAGCAGAGCAAAAAGAAATGGAAAAAGCAAACCAACTTGTCGAACAAACTGCGAATCAAATGAAACGTTCACTCGATACGACTAACATCAAGCAATTTCTCTACGATAATTTTGATAATCCGCATTGGGATGAAGTTGCGCTACGTTGTTTGAATTGCGCTAATTGCACAATGGCTTGTCCCACGTGTTTTTGCACAACCGTGGAAGATGTAACGGATTTAACGGGAGAACATACCGAGCGATGGCGAAAATGGGATTCGTGTTTTACGATGGAGTTTTCGTACATCCACGGAGGAAGTATTCGCGCATCTGCAAAATCGCGGTATCGTCAGTGGCTTACGCATAAACTCTCTTCGTGGATTGACCAATTCGGAACAAGCGGCTGCGTTGGTTGCGGACGTTGTATTACGTGGTGTCCCGTTGGTATTGATATTACGGAAGAAGTGAAAGCGATGCAACATTCAAAATTTTCTACAACTAAAAAATAATTTCTATGGAAACACTCAAAATAATATTAGCCGAACATCCTTTTTTTAAGGATTTTGAAGCGAAACATCTCGACCTCATTGCTGGATGCGCGTCGAACGTGAAATTCAATCCGGAAAAATTTCTCTTCCGCGAAGGAGAAGAAGCGAATAAATTTTATTTGATTCGCAGCGGAAAAGTTGCTGTCGAGATGTACGGAACAGAACGCGGTTCGATTACGATTCAAACTATCGGACGCGGAGAAATCCTCGGATGGTCGTGGCTTATTCCTCCGTACTTATGGCATTTCGACGCGCACGCAATCGAACTCACACGCGCAATTGCACTCGACGGAAAATGTCTTCGCAAGAAATGTGAAAAGGATTCCACGCTAGGGTATAAATTGATGAAACGTATCGCATATATTATGGAAAATCGTCTTCAGGCAACACGACTTCAATTACTGGATATGTATGCAGCAACAGAATGAACGTTTAATGTTTCTTTCTTCTCCTTCGATGATACCGCAGTTGTTTTCTATACAGAACATAAAAAACGAGACGCGAGATACGTTTACACTCGAATTGGTTTCACCCGACAAATTGAATATTTCATTTCACGCGGGACAATTTATGATGCTGTACGTATTTGGTATCGGCGAAGTTCCGATTTCTATCAGCGGCAACCCGACGAAAACGACTAAACTTCTTCATACCATTCGCGCGGTCGGAACGGTAACGAAACAATTAAAAACAATGAAGCGCGGCGATGTTATTGGTGTGCGCGGACCTTTTGGAAGTCATTGGCCCGTTGACGAATCTCAAGGAAAAGATATTCTTATCGTTGCCGGCGGTATCGGATTGGCGCCGCTGAGACCAGCGTTATTGTATATACTTGCATACCGTCAGCGCTATAGGAAAGTTACGTTGCTCTACGGAACACGAACGGCGGATGATTTATTGTTTCTTTCGGAAATCGAACAATGGCGCGCGCGATTGGATTTAGATGTGTATATAACTGTTGACAGAAGTTCAAAAGAATGGCGAGGAAATGTTGGCGTTGTTACAACATTAATTTCCAAAGCGACCTTTGAACCATCGAAAACGGTTGCGATGATTTGCGGACCGGAAATAATGATGCGATTTGTTTCTGTTGAATTACAACGGTGCGGAGTTCTTGTTGAAAATATTTTTGTTTCATTGGAACGAAATATGAAATGCGCTATTGGTTTGTGCGGACATTGTCAATACGGAAATATTTTTGTTTGCAAAGACGGTCCCGTGTTTGCATTTCCAAAGATTCAACATTTGTTTGGAAAGCGAGAGTTGTAAAATGGCAAAGACGAAAAAACCAAAACTCGCGGTTTGGAAATTTGCTTCGTGCGATGGATGTCAGTTAAGTTTGCTCGATTGCGAAGATGAATTGCTCACCATTGCGGGCGCTGTGGATATTGCAAATTTTCCCGAAGCATCGCGCGCCGTTGTGAAAGGTCCGTATGATGTTTCGCTCGTGGAAGGTTCCATCACAACGCCGCACGATGCAGAACGAATTCATCAAGTTCGCCGCGATTCAAAATTGCTTGTAACAATTGGCGCATGTGCAACGTCGGGAGGAATTCAAGCGCTGCGGAATTTCAAAGACGTGAAAGAATTTACTTCGTACGTGTATGCATCACCGGAATTTATTTCTACGCTCGGAAAATCTACAGCAATTTCCGACCATGTGAAAGTTGATTATGAGTTGCGCGGTTGTCCCGTTAATAAATACCAACTCGTCGAAGTCCTCTCTGCATTTTTAAACGGAAGAAAACCGAACATTGCGCCGCATAGTGTTTGTATGGAATGTAAACGTCGCGGAGTTGTATGCGTAATGGTTGCAAACGGAACTGCGTGTCTTGGTCCCGTAACGCATTGTGGCTGCGACGCGCTTTGTCCATCGTATAATCGCGGGTGTTTCGGCTGCTACGGTCCAAAAGAAACGCCGAACACCACCTCGCTTGCTGATTGGTGGAAAAAACTTGGCGTGAATGAACAAGATATTGTGCGAGCGTATCGCAGTTTCAATGCGTATTCTGAAGCGTTTAGAAAAGAAAGTGAAGCGTTGGAGAAGTAGAAAATAATTTATCACGCAAAGACGCAGTGTCGCAGAAATTATTCTTTGCACCTTCGCGGCTTTGCGAGAGAAAGTAATAATATGAAAACCAAAAACATCAAAGTTAATTACCTCGCTCGTGTTGAAGGCGAAGGTGGAATTCTTGTTCGCGTAAAAAATAATATTGTCGAAGAAGTAAAAGTGAACATCTTCGAGCCGCCGAGATTTTTCGAAGCGTTTTTGCGCGGAAGAAAATTTTCCGAAGCGCCTGATATCACTGCGCGTATTTGCGGCATTTGTCCGATTGCTTATCAAATGAGTTCTGTACACGCGATGGAAAATGCATTCGGAATAAAAGTGGACGGACAACTTCGCGCGCTTCGTCGTTTGATTTATTGCGGCGAGTGGATTGAAAGCCACGTGCTTCATACGTATATGCTGCACGCGCCGGATTTTCTTGGTTACGAAGATGCAATTCAACTTGCGAGAGATATGCCCGATGTTGTTACGAAAGCATTGAAGTTGAAAAAAATCGGCAACGATATTGTCAATCTCGTTGGAGGAAGAGAAATTCATCCCATCAATGTTCGCGTTGGCGGATTTTACAAATTGCCGACGAAAAAAGATTTGCTTTCACTTGTTGAAAAATTGAAATGGGCTCGCGATGCGGCTATTGATACGGTGAAACTTGTTGCAACATTTCCCTTTCCCGATTTTGAACAAGACTACGAATACGTCGCGCTTCGTCACCCGAATGAATATCCGTTCAACGAAGGAAGACTTGTTTCCAATAAAGGTTTGGATATTGAAATTAAAAACTACGAACTTCATTTTCAAGAAGAACACGTGCAACATTCCAACGCATTACATTCTGTTTTGAAAGAGCGCGGAAATTATTTTGTCGGACCAAACGCGCGATACAATTTGAACTTTGATAAACTCACATCGCTTTGCAAAGAAACGGCAAAAAGT
>VGWC01000095.1 GCA_016873775.1 Ignavibacteria bacterium
CGGCAATTATTCTGTTCTCGAAGCAGATAGTTTGCATTGGGAAAATATTGTTGTGCGCGTGTACAATCATAATCTTGCGCAAGTATCCGTTCCATTAGCAGCACAAACAGGCGCAAAACTTTCGGTTAAAAGCGGCGACAATATACGCGTGCAATTTGTGAATAGTTATTTGGATAAGTCGCGATACCGCACTTTTACCGTTTCAACAGCGTTTGCCGAAAAATCGAAAGCGATAACTCCGAAAAATCCGATTCCAACGCTTGCAAATGTGCGCGATACTATCGTTAAGAAACTTGGGGGAATGATTCTCGGATTGGAACAAACGAATAAAGATTCCGCAAAACGTTACGGATGGATTACGTGGAAAAAAGGTTCGGATGTTGCGCAATTTTTCACCGCACCCCATACACTTCCCGCAAAACCGTTTGATTCGATTCGTGTTGCAGGAAAGAAATCAAAAGTTTTTGTCAAAGGATTGAAAGCGACGCGAAAAACATACGATAACAAACTTGCGGAACAAGTTGCGATGTTTAAACTGAATCTTTTTGCAAGTGCATTTGTTGTAACGCCCGAAGGATTTCACGATTTACTGTATAAAAAATCGAACAGCGTTTTTAACAATATGGTGCTGTTCGATATTGCCGATAGCGTTGATTATATCTTGACAAAATGGAAATTTGTTGAAAGCAATTTCGATTATGTTGCGTTACTCAATACGTTAATTGAATTAAATTCTTCGTTTGCTACGTCATTTGCAGATACTGATATTATTGCAACATCGCCATTGCAACTCGACGGCGATAAATTGCTTCGAACGGTGAACTATCTAAGAAAAGGACCATCTTCGCGTTCCGTTTCACCATTCTTTTTTCAAAACCGCAACCGCGACTATCTACCAGAAACATTTTCTTTGGAGCAAAACTATCCGAATCCTTTTAACCCGTTAACTGTTATTCGTTATTCGTTATCCGATAATAGTGCTGTAATGCTGAAAGTGTACGACATTCTTGGAAAAGAAGTTGTTACATTATTGAACAACGAAGAAACAGAAGCAGGTGAATATGAAATAAATTTCGATGCTACGAATTTACCAAGCGGTGTGTATTTCTATCGGTTAAGTGTTTCGCAAAATGGAATTTTGCGTTACAATGAGACGAAGAAACTTATGCTGATGAAATAAAAACAGCAGCATCATTTATACAACAAATCCCACACATCAAATAAACGTGTGGGATTTGTTTTTTGGAAATTGGTTGTACTATTATTTCATTTCATTAAAATCAATTTTTTCGTTTGAACGTATTCGCCGTTATTCACATTCAACCGATAGAAATACAATCCGCTGGGAAGGTGCGATGCAGTGAAAGTTTTTTGGTGAAATCCTGCTTGTTCCGTTCCGTTCGCAAGCGTTGCAACTTCATTTCCCAAAACATTAAATATTTTCAGCGTTACATACATTGTCTTCGGTAATGCAAATGATATCGTCGTTGTCGGATTGAACGGATTGGGAAAGTTTTGTTCGAGAGAAAAATCTTTCGGAAGTTGTTGAACGTTTCCATTGATGCTATTCGAAGGAAGTACAACAAGCGACAAAGTTTTTATTATCGTACGTTGTGTTGGGTCGTTGCTGGAAATAATTATCTGAGCAGTGTACGTTCCCGGCGAAATTGCTGTTGCTTGCGAAATTATTTCAACTTCTGCATTGCCGTTTTGTTCCAATGTTCCAAACGGAGAAACGAACGAAAGCCACGCTGTTTGCGCCGTATCAAGAACTGCAAAGTATAAAATTCCTGCACCTGTGTTAGAAATATGCAACAGCAATGAACTGCTATCACCTGCTTCAACCGTATCTCGCAACACGGAAGGCGATATACTAATATGCGGAGGAGGAGGAGCATTTACTTGAAGTTGAATTGCCGTTGTTAACGATGAGACCCCGTTGAACGAATATTGCAATTGTGCAAAATGTGTTCCCGGTTGTTTTGCCGCGAGCGCACGCACAGCAACAGATAATGATTCACCGCTTGCAACAGTAAATTCCATCGGCGTTTCCCGCATCCACGAAATTCCTCTTTCCGTTCCAACGATTCCGTGTCCAATATCGGGCGCAACATCAGGCGATGGATTTTGTTCTGTTCTTGTAAAAAGTGTTGCGATGTTCATATTTCCTTCGTCATTGAAATACATTGAACCGAGCGGAACGGAAAATTTTCCCGTAAGAACAGAATCTTTCGTAACGTTTAATAACAACGGCAAACCAACAAGCGAATCTGTTTCTGAATCAACGACGATAGCAAGCGGAAGTGAACCGATTCCCAACGATTCAGCAAGTTGCGTACTAAAAATGCACACAATTTCGAACTCAGAACCGACATCGCGCATCGGTAATCCGAAACCAAACGGAACCGGAAAATCTCCTGTTCCGAAATCTTGGTCTGTATCTACGGAAACAAATCCCAGCACGTTGCTATCGGGATTGGTCATTATAATTCGCATATCCATCAATGTTCCAATCGGTGGAGGTAAATTTCTCAACTGATAATCTATGCGAAGAACATCAACGCCGAGCAGGAGATTGTCGTTGCGATTGTCTTCAATGAGCGTTGTCCATGCTTTCTGAATTGTTCCTTCATTGGTTGAAAATGAAACCGGTTTGCGTTGCAGAATTTGTTGAGGAGAAATGTTTTCCTTTATACTTCCGACAATGTTTTTTTCTGAACAAGGAAACGAAAGAATTTCAACAGAATTATTTTCAGCAGACATCACGCTTTCTGCAATTGCAACAGTAACAGAATCCGAAGTGTTATTGAAAAACTGAAGTGTGCGTTCAAATTCGGTTCCAGGAATTCCACTGAAAGTAATCTCTTCGGGAGTAACAATCACAGTACTGTCCAAACTTTCGCGATAGCCGAGAATGCGGATATCATCAACATAAAAACCATCACGTTCTTCTCCCCCATCGGCGCGTGTGTGCAATCGTAATTTTATATTGCTACCAAGGAACGACGACAAATCAATTTCCTGCTTCACGAATGTAAGTCCCGGTGTGTAACCATCGTATCCAAAAGCATCGGAAGGTTGTGTTGCTGCGTCTCGTCCGCTTCCTTTTTGCATCAGTTTTGAACGTAAATATTTCCACGTGCTTCCGTTGTTTGTCGAAATTTCCACCGTTGCAAAATCCCACGACGGTTCCAAGGCAAAATACGTCCAGTATTCCAACTTCACATAATCGTACGTTGCAAGATTGAGCGGTGCATTAATAGTAAACGTTGCATTGACATTCGGTGGATAATTTCCGTTCGGGCTTTCCGTGAACGACGCAGGAGGTGAACGAAATTTTGTTGTTGTCGTATTCCATCCGCTTACGGCTGTCCAATTTCCAATGCCATTCGATGCGTTATCAGTAAATATCACTGTTGGAATTCCTATCGCTAATTGCACCGTATCGTTCCACACATATCCATTCAAGTCGGAAATGGAAATGACAAGCGGAAACGGAACTCCTTCCTTCGCATTCATTTGCACAACGCCGGAAAATATCAACAACGTATCAGTAATTGCCGGAATCTGTACTAATGTTTGCGACGGAACTGGAAACGTAATTTTTCCAGTTTGTTCCTGCAATGCAATTGTTACGTTAGTTCCTTTGGTTAATCCTTTATTTCTTACTGATACTTTGAACGCAAAATTTTCACCGCGTTCCAAAAACTGATTTTGATTTTCATCAACAATATCAAACGTTTTTAAGCGTGTTGTATTTCCCGCAACTTGTGCGAGATACTTATTTTGTCCCAAGTTTTCAATTGCAAGCGGAAATATTTCATCCGATGTGGGCCAAAAACCCGTGATGCCAACTTCCGGCGTCATTGTCCATGTGCGCGGTTTTGTCGTATCGCCGAACATATAATCATCGGAATTTCCGCGCGTGGAATAGTTCACCGTTTGCATATCCGTTCCGTTCGTGTAATTATTGAAATTCGTCATTTCGTACGCAATATCGCGATAGATAAGCGAATCGCTGTTTTCTTTCGAAAGATAACCGAACGGATAAATCAAATAATTTCCATACGTATGATAATTCAAACACGACTTGATATTATGCGTACGCATAAAATTATCAATCGCCTGATTTTCCGGTTCAGAAAACGGCGCGGTGCCGCGATACGTATCACTCGATGGCGAAGTGCTGGAACCTCCATTAGGCGCATCCCACATATACATCGGTCCGTAATTTCTATTCGGGTCCACGCCAAACGTACCGCCTTCATTGTTTCTTCTATTCTTTCGCCACATTCCGCCGCCGTTGGGATTTGTTGTTTGATTATATACATATCCGTCAGCATTCATTACGGGAATAAAAAACATTGCGCGATTATTGACTAAATACGTTGCTTCAGGATGTTCACCAAAATTTTCCAACAGCCACCACATATAATACATCAACGTCATCATTCCCTGCGGTTCTCTCGCATGATGGAGCGCAGTATATAATACCTGTGGTTCATTCGGCTCAAAACTATTCGGATTGTCGGATATTTTCACCATCCAAACTGCGCGCCCTTCGCGTGTTGTTCCAATGCTTTCGCGTGCAGTAATGACGTTAGGATACAAGAGCAACATTGTATCAAGTTGTTTCACAACTTCTGCAAACGTATAAAATCCTCCCATACTTCCGTAACCAAAACCAAGCGCATCAACAGGAAACGGAGCAATTCCTTGTTCGTATTGTTTAGCTAAATCGTCAACAGTAATCTGAAACGGAATATTTTTTTCTGCGAGTTGTTGCAATTCAAATTCGCCTGCAACAAATTCCATCTCGCCGCCGATTTTCCCCGTAACACCTTCGTAATCAATTCCCGTTGACCAAATTTGTTGCAATGTTGTTTTATCGGGAACAATAATTTTTACGCGCGAAAACTTTGGCGTTGGATTCTGTGGCTCACTCTTTGCGTGCGAAAACAGGAATAGGATGAAAAAAAAGGATAGAATAGTTGTCTTCTTCATAAAGAAAAATTGATAAATGTTGTAAAAATCTGCGGTCAAAATATGAAAAAAGAAGTGGATTTTATTTTTCTTTTTTGCTTTTTGACTTTCATTGCCTCACTTTTGTTGCACTTTAAACCGAAATACGAATTTTATTTTTCATTTTTCTTTTTTGAAAACTTGCAACACCTTTGTCGCAGAACCTCTTTGGTCGAGCGGAATTTCATATAACCATTTCGCATAATTCGTCAGCATCGTTTCCTTCGTTTGCAAATTTCCTTGTTCAATTTTCATTTCACTGAGGTTGTGAACTGGAATATCTCCTTTCGTTACCACTGCGATAAATTCCTCAAACGAACTTTTCTTTCCCGCTTCTGTTTCCAACGTTAATTGATAACTGTTGCTATGCGGAAATCTTAACGTATCGTTTGCTTTCAGAAAATTTTTCTTATCAATTGCATTCGGGAAAAGAACATTCAGCGAATCGTTGTGAACATAAAACAACGTCAAATATCCTTCGCGAGTTGAAGTAATTGTGAGTTGCACCGATTCATTTTCCTGATACGATTCTCTGTTTGCATCGAGTGTAACGTCAAATCCTGCATCGCGTTCTCCGAATTGTGTTGCAACGAGTGCTTCCAATATAACTTCGATTTTATACACATCGGAATTTTCTGTGAGCGGTTCTGCTTTTCCGACTTTCACGTTTCGTTCCTCCAGAATAATTCCTTTCGATGATGTTTCTGCAAACTTGCTGTAAAAATCAGTGAGTTGTTGATTCGTTTCCGTTTTTATCAACACGTCACTCGCACGAATATCAATCCCCGCTTGCTTCAATGCATTTGCTCGCGCATCATTGACTGCATCTCTGCGAATTTGTTTCGTATCTGTGCCTTCCGCATTACCTTTTCCAAAAATCCATTGCGGTGCTTTTTCATTTTGAGAATAAAGAATCTGAATGAACAAAATTACCAGAATAAAAGTTATCGTTTTCATTTTATATTTTTTATAGACCACAGATGACACGGATACAACAGATTTTTCACTGATTGAATTCGTGCTCATCCGCGTTTCATCAGTGTAATCCGTGGTTAATTTCCTCACTTCAACTTCACCACAACACTTTCCAACTTTCCGCTTACAACTGCCTTCTGCGGTCGTTGAAATTCTCGATTGGAATAATACGGCAAACCATCATTCTCGTCGTTGATGAATTGCTCCAACTCGCTTGCTGTTACTGTTCCATTATTTTTACTCGCTAATACTTGCAATCCTTTCAAGAAAAAATACGTGAACATTCCGTGCTTTTTTTCGGGATACCAGTTGGAAACCTGCTCTGCGCTTGACGATTGAAACAGCACAGCATTTTCATCCGCGAGCAAAACATTTTTCACTTTCAGCAATGCGGGACTTGCATTTTTCACGAGCGTTTGTCCGCTTCCCGATTGTCCGGAAAAACACGCATCAATCACGACAAACTTTTTCTTTGCGTTCAACGCTGCAATATCCGCATAAAACTCATTCATATTGTATGCGTTGTCTTTGTTCACAAAATTCGGGTTGCAATCGTAGGGAACAAAAAACGGCTCGTTGGTTTGCGTGCTCGGCGCTCCGTGTCCGCTGTAATAAATAAACACTTCCGACGAACCATCTTTCTTTAAATATGATGGAAGAATTTGCCGAATCAATGTTTTCATATTTCCAGCAGACATCACTTCGTCTTCGTTTTTCGGAAGAATATTTTCTGCATCGTAGCCAAGTGTTTTGATGAGGTACTCGCGGATAAATTGCGCATCGCGTTTTGCAAACTCCACTTTCGGAACGTTGGCGTTTGCATAATCAGAAATTGCAATCACGAGCGCAACAGCATTGGGATTTTTCTGTTTCGCTTCGGGAATGTTTTGTTCGATGTCAATGGAAAGTCCTGTGGAAATTTCGACCGAAGTTTTTTCTTTGCTCTCTTTTCCTTGCACCACAATTTCCTGCAACTTTTGTGTAACTTTGTTCAACTCCAACGGCAAGCGGTATTTTTCAAAACCGAATCGTCCATACTTTTCTGCAACGCTTACAAATACCGGCACACTCGTTGCGTTTTGATTTGCGAAAATAGAAAAGGAAATGTCGTTGTGTTCGCGGCTTTGCAGTTGGTCGAACTTGAAGTTCGACTTACTATCAGGCGTGAGAAAAACATTTTCACCGATAGAAACATTTGCCGTAAGGTCTTCCGCTTTTCCCGTTCCGGTATTTTGCAAACGCGCGGTTACGGTTACGAGTTCTCCTGCTTCAATTTTTCCGTTGCCGTTTGCATCTTGAATTCCCACGTCGGTGATTTGCAATTTCGGCGGTTCGAATGCTTTGGTAGAGAAAGTAATTTTTGACGGCGGCGGCGGAAATCCATTTGCTTCGGTGAACGTAAGCGTGAGCGAAACATCTTTCGTTCCCACATCGAGCGAAGCAGAAAGCGGAATAGAAATTTCTTTCGTTTCGTTGGGAGCAACATCGCCGATCAACATTTCTGATGGAAACGTAATGCCTTCAATTTTTTCAGGAGTAAGTTTTACAGAGAGATTGTATGCGCTCCCTTGTCCAGAGTTGGTGAGTTTGATGGAGAGATTTCCTTTTTCTGTCCCATCAAGAAATTTGTTTTGAGACGGTTCATAAAACACGACAGAACTTTCAATTATTGGTGGATATTTGGGTTCGGCTTTTACATTTTTAACTCCTTGCACCCACGACACTCCATTCATTAGAGTCCCGTTGTTAGAGTTTGGAGTTATATCATTTGCGATAATACCTGTTCCCTTATTAAAATTATAATATGCTA
>VGWC01000096.1 GCA_016873775.1 Ignavibacteria bacterium
AACCCGTTGTGTGAATTAAAATTGCCACGAACTTTAGTTCGTGGTTAAAATTTCTATTGTTTATGGCTTTAGCCGAACAATAACAATTTGTTTTTGACTAAAGTCAGTTTTAATCTGTACCGTACTCCACGACTTAAAAGTCGTGGCAATTAAAAATTTAAATTTTCAAGGTTTTCAACAAAATCTAATTCACACAACAGGTGAGAAAACTGATTATTCGTTTTTCGTTTTGATATAAATATGTTAAACATTGCCATCGAATCTGCAATAGAAGCGGGAAAATTTCTTAAACAGAGTTTAGGAAAAATAAAAAACATTGAACGCAAATCTGGAGAAGAGCGCAATCTTGTAACGAACATTGATAAACAAGCGGAAAAAATGATTGTGCAAAAAATTCAACAACATTTTCCTTTGCACAATATTCTCGCGGAAGAAGGAGCAACGGGAAATAAAAATTCTGATGTGTGTTGGATTATTGACCCGCTCGATGGAACAACAAATTTTACACACGGCTTTCCAATTTTTTGCGTTTCGATTGGAGTCGAAAAAAATGGCGAACTTATTTGCGGAGTTGTGTACGACCCGAATCGCGATGAACTATTTGTTGCAGAAAAAAATACGAGAGCAACATTGAACGGAAAAAAGATTTCAGTTTCAACAACAGATAAACTTATTTCCAGTTTGCTCGTTACCGGGTTTCCGTACAACATCACGGAAAACCCAATGAACTGTGTTCAACATTTTCAACATTTTTTGTACGAAGCGCAAGCGGTTCGTCGTCTCGGCTCTGCTGCGTTGGATTTATGTTATGTTGCCTGCGGGAGATTCGATGGATTTTGGGAAGTTGCTCTCAATCCGTGGGATATGGCAGCGGGCGTTTTACTGATTAAAGAAGCAGGAGGAAGCATTTCCGATTTCTACGGCAAACAACATAATATTTTTCAAAAAGAAATTCTTGCTTCTAATGGTTTAATCCATCAAGAAATGTTGAAGGTTATAAACAAAGCGATACAAACACATTGATGGTATATCGTAAATAACGTAATGTATTTCACTTTTCACTACTCTATGAATAAAATTTTTCCTGTTCTTGTGTTGTATGCTTTCATACACACTCATTCTTTCAGTCAATCAAAACGTATGTATGATTCCCTCGCACGTTCCATTATTACGTACGGTTTAACTTCGGGAAAAGCGTATGAAATGCTGAATGAACTTTGTTTCTCCATTGGACACCGGTTATCCGGTTCGCCTCAAGCAGCACAAGCAGTTGAATGGAGCGCAAACAAAATGCGGGAATATTCGTTGGACAACGTTCGCCTTGAATCATTATACGTTCCTCATTGGATTCGCGGACCAATTGAAGAAGCATCAATTCTCGATAAAGAAATACATAGACCTCTTACGGTTTGCGCATTAGGAGGAAGCATAGGAACGTCTTCAGAAGGAATTACCGCAGCAGTACTCGAAGTAAAAACATTTGAAGAATTACACTCACTCAAAGAGTTTGCGAAAGGAAAAATAATTTTTTTCAATCGTCCGATGCCAAAAGAAAAAATTATGCCGTTTGAAGCATACGGAAGCGCAGTCAATCAACGAGGAAGCGGAGCAATAGAAGCCGCAAAAGTCGGAGGAGTTGCCGCACTTGTTCGTTCAATGACAATGCGGCTCGATGACGTTCCGCATACAGGTTCGATGGGATACAATGATACTGTCAGAAAAATTCCATCCGCCGCAATTAGCACGAATGATGCAGATATGTTGAGCGCTTTTCTTTCGAAAGAAAAAAATGCTATGGTGAATTTAAAACTGTCGTGTGAAACGTTGCCCGATGTTCTTTCAGCAAATGTTCTCGGTGAAATAATTGGTTCCGAAAAACCGGAAGAAATTATTCTCGTTGGCGGACATCTCGATAGTTGGGACAAAGGACAAGGTGCGCATGATGATGGTGCTGGATGCGTTCAATCCATTGAAGCATTACGAATAATACGAGAACTCGGATTGCAACCGAAACGAACAATTCGCGCTGTGCTTTTTATGAATGAAGAAAACGGTTTGCGCGGAGGAAAACACTATGCTCAATTCCATTCCAATGAAAAACACATTGTTGCTGTTGAAACGGATGCCGGTGGATTTTCTCCGCGGGGATTTGGTATTTCAACGGATTCGGTACGTTTTGAAAAAATTGCTCGCTGGTCGTATTTATTTGAATCTATTGACGCAGATAATTTTAAGAAAGGCGGTGGCGGTGCAGATATTTCTGAACTTGCAAAACATGGAGTTCCTGTTATGGGGTTGCGCGTTGACGCACAACGATATTTCGATTATCATCATTCCGACAACGATACATTCGATAAAGTGAATGAACGTGAACTGGAACTCGGCGCAATTGCATTATCCATACTTCTGTTTGTTCTTGCTGAAGAAGGATTGTAAGCATTCGAAATGAAAGAACAAGAGAAAATTATTATTCAACTGCGTCATTCACTCGATGGAGATGCTTGGCATGGACCATCATTGCTTGAACTTCTTTCTGATGTGAATGCAGAACGCGCTTACGCAAAACCGATTTCTTCCGCACATAGCATTAGAGAAATTGTATTGCATATTTTAACGTGGATACGTGTTGTTCGTAAAAGAATGGACGGAATAATTTGTGAACCGACAAATGAAGAAAATTGGCAAGGAGTTGTTGATACAAGTGAACAATCGTGGAAACAAACACTTCTCGATGTGAAAACGGCAAATGAAACGTTGTGTGAACGAATTTCACAACTCAACGACGAAGCATTGGAACAAAACATTGAAGGAAAAAATTACACTTTGTACACTATGTTACATGGAGTTGTGCAGCATACTATCTACCATGCGGGACAAATTGCATTGCTCAAAAAAGCAAAACGAAAAATTGATACGGTAACTATTTTCAATGCAGTGGAAAACAGTGATATTGAGAAAGTTCAAGAATTATTGCGCAATGATTCATCGCTCGTGCATTCTCTGGGTGGGTATCAAAAAACACCTTTACATTTTGCGGCAGAAAATAATCGAAAAGAGATTGCGCAACTACTCATTGATGTAGGTGCAAATCTTGAAGCGGAAACATCATGGGGAATGACTCCGCTTGCGTGGGCTGTGAACTGTGGCAATAACGACGTAGCAGAATTATTGTTATCACAAGGAGCAACAACGAATTTGTGGATATCTTCGGGCTTTGGAAATCTTGACTCAGTGAAATCTTTTTTTCATGCGGATAATTCGTTGAAACATGAATCTGCACAATCTCGCGTTGGGAAAAATGAAATCGGTGATTGGATGAAACTTCCTCCGTCTGAAGTTGAACACGAAATAATTTCCGACGCATTCTATATTGCGTGTAGAAACGGAAATGTAGATGTTGCTGATTATTTACTGGCGAAAGGAGCGGATATCAATTTCAGAGGTTTTTTTGGCGCAACAGGATTGCATTGGGCTTGCATCAATGGACATACACGAATTGTAAAATTTCTACTTCAACTTAATGCAAACGTCTCTTTGATTGACGAAGAGTTTCAATCAACGCCGTTGGAATGGGCAAGAGAGGGAAAGAATGAAGAAATACTTGTTTTACTTGAACAGTATCTTGCACAGCATCAACCTATCAAAGAAACAAATCCATAACAAACGTTCGGCTCGAGTGCGCCAAATCCATTTTTCATTTTCATTTCACACTTCATTCATACTCCTCCCCTATCAATGACACATTACACTGCAACAACAGAACAAATCACTATAACAGTGCGACCTATCTATCTTGCAGGTCAATCGGATATTATCGCACACAAATTCGTCTTTGCGTATTTCGTACGAATCGAAAACCATAGCGAACAACCAATTCAACTACTGCGAAGACATTGGTTTATTTACGATTCTTCCGGTGATATGAAAGAAGTAGAAGGCGCAGGTGTCGTTGGAATGCAGCCGATTATCTTACCGGGAAAAGCGTATGAATACAATAGTTTTTGCATTCTGGAATCGTTCGAAGGATATATGGAAGGAACGTATTTGTTCCTACGAAATAACGGCGAACAGTTTTCTACAACTATTCCTCGCTTTACGTTACGAGCTATGGCAAATTAACATACGTTGCACAACTTTTTCTCCTCTCATTAGTCTAATTCCTAAACAGTCAAAACTGATGGCGCAAAACGACCACGAACTTATTCAAAAAGCACGTCGAGGTGATACAATGCGTTTGAACAACTTGTAGTTCGCTACGATAGACAAGTGCTGTCAATCGCATCGAAATACACAAACAATCAAAATGGTTTTTACATTGCGCCATTATCACGGATTCAAACTGAAAGAAATCTCGACAACGTTTTTTCACTCTCTCGGACTTACTATGTAAATGCCGAACAAGGACTTGACTATACAAATATTTTTTCCATTCTCACTATCCGCGAAACAGAAGAAATCAGCATTGGTCACGCCATTATTGCTCACGCCGCATTTGTCGTTTTATTTGAAGCAGTAAAGGAAATGGCAAGGATTGTAAAGAAGATTTAGTCTGAAAAGTTTACGCTGAATTTTTCAGACACTTTCAACAACACCAATACTCTTGCGGAGAAAAGTTTGTATTTGTTCTTCCAAAAAAACTTTCTTAAGTTTTGCCCGACAATTTTTACACTTTGCCCAAAGCACAAGAATATTTTTCTTTTTGGAAAATTGATGCGCAGGAAGAAAGTGAATTACTATGAAAGCAGATATTAGAAAGAAAATAATGGAGGTACCACATTTATCTACCCAAAAAAAGGAGAAAATAACCATGAAGAGCATTATTTGTCATTGTTTATCATTCTTTATAATCGCAACGTTCTTATCATCTTGTAACGGTGAAAAAGAAAAAGGGTTTAACCTCAGATTCTCATCACCACCTCCCACTATTGATCGTTCGACACCCGACAGATTAATTCGATCAACTTGGAGTTACTATTCATGGCTTACATCAATTACTAATGATTCAACTCTTTTACCTTCATTCTTATCTGATCGGGCAAGATACGCATTACTCGAACGAACGCGGAAGGAAAAGTTAGAATCAGCCAAGGCTATTGAGAAGTATGACATTTTAAAAGTGAGCACTGAAACTGAGAGTCGTGCGACCGTCATTGCGTGGGAAGACAAGGACACTCTATCTTATATTCTCACTAATCCTGGAAACGGATGGCTTGTAGATGATCGACAAGTTAAATGCTGGAAATGTTCTGGTTCTGGGAAAGAGACTGACTATGAATCATGGAAAACAGACCTATATTCTTCAGTGGAGCCCAAAAAAACTTGTACATCATGTGATGGTAGGGGAGTCAGAAGTACATACTATTCACACACAGAAAAATAAATGATGAGTTTTCAAGCACAAACCGACATTCAATAACACACAAAAGTACAACGCTCAGATATAGGTATCTGCAATTCTGCGTTGTCAGAACTAACATCCTAACAAACCTACTTAAAGCAAAGAGAGTAGGTAAAAAACCTTTGCTTTCAAAGGAATACCAAACATTCTATACTGCTTTTTTACTAACAACACCCATACTCCTTTGGCGAAAAGTTTGCGTCAGTTGCGTACACAATTTTTCCTGCAATCGTAAATTCTTTTTTCACTAATACTTTATACCATCGGCGAAATGCTTCGAGTAAAACAATAACAGCGCATACCATCATAATTGCCGTGAGTGTTGTGTTGATATAACCTTGCACTTGCGTTTTCGGATTTTGTGCGAGCGGCAAAAAATTATCGAAAATATTTTCCCACCCTGCAATCAGCGTTGTCGTGGAAACAAACAACATCGGCACGAGCGTAACCCAAACGTATTTTACTTTTCCCGCATTGATAATCGCCGATGTTGCAACAGCGAGCGCAACTCCCGCAAGTAACTGATTCGCCGTTCCGAACATTGGCCAAATCGTGCTGATACTTCCCGCATAAATAAAATAACTCCACGATACCACAACTACAAATGTGGAAACAAGTGAGCCGACAAGCCAATCCGTGCGTTCAAATCGTTTCCAGATTTTTCCGACAAACTCCTGCACGAGAAATCTTCCCACGCGCGTTCCCGTATCAATCGTCGTGAGAATGAACAGCGCTTCAAACATAATTGCAAAGTGATACCAGAACGACATCAGATTTGTCATTCCCGGAATAGAAGAAAAAATTTGCGCGAAACCAACGGCAAGCGAAACTGCACCGCCGGGTCTTCCTGCAACGTTTTCTCCCACTTCCCGCGATAATGTTTCTAAGTTGACAGGGTTAAGTCCAAGCGCAGCAAATTTTTCCGGTGAAACATTTATCGCAAAATAATCTGCGGGAAAAAGGGAACTCGATGCAATCAATGCGATTATTCCAACAAGCCCTTCCATTAGCATTGCGCCGTAGCCAATCATTCGCGCATCGGATTCTTTGTTCAACATTTTTGGTGTTGTGCCGGAAGAAACGAGCGAATGAAATCCTGAAATCGCGCCGCATGCAATCGTAATAAACACAAACGGAAAAATTTTCCCCGGAATAATTGGTCCGCCGCCATCAATGAATTCTGTGAACGCCGGCATTTTCAAATCGGGATGAACGATAATTACAGCGAGAACGAGAAATGCGATTGTTCCGATTTTCATATACGAACTTAAATAATCGCGCGGACAAAGCAAGAGCCACACGGGAAGAACCGATGCGATAAATCCGTACGATGCGATGGAAAAAATTATTCCTTCGCGAGAAAGAGTAAAGTACGGCGCGAGAAATGAATCGGGAATCCAACTTCCTGCAATTACAGAAATGAATACTCCGATAACGCCGATGAAACTTGCTTCGGCAATTTTTCCCGGACGAATTTTATACATCCACAAACCGACGAACAACGCAATCGGAATCGTCATTGCAATCGTAAACGTTCCCCACGAACTTTCACGCAATGCATTCACCACAGCGAGTCCAAGTCCTGCAAGAGCGATAACGACGATAAATAAAATTGCGATTGAACCAACTGCGCCGGCAAGCGGGGAAACTTCATTGCGTGCAATTTCGGCGAGTGATTTTCCTTTGCGGCGAATGGATGCGGCGAGAATAACAAAATCGTGAACTGCTCCGCCGAGACAAACGCCGATGAGCAGCCACAAAAATCCGGGAAGAAATCCGAATTGGGTTGCGAGCACGGGACCGATGAGCGGACCTGCGCCGGAAATCGCGGCAAAGTGATGACCGAACAACACCCACTTATTTGTCGGATGATAATTTTGTCCGTCGTTAAATTCGTGCGACGGTGTGATGCGTGTATCGTTGAGTGCGACTACTTTTGCGGCGATGAATGCGCTGTAGTAACGATATGCGATTGCCATTACGAGAAGCGCGATGAGGATGAGGGGAAGAGCGTTCATAGAATTTTACATTTTATATTTTAGATTGGGATAAGATGGAGTCCACCTTGCTTAATAGAATCATTGCATCTTAAAAACTTTACGTTGGTATTAAAAAAAGGTGGACTCCATCTTTCCGCATTTTAAAATGCTTCTATTAAATGTCGAATTTGTATTTCTCCGTTGTTGTTTTCAATTGCGATTACGTCGAAGCGAGATTCTTTGAATTGAATTTCGGGATGTTTGAATAAAAATCCTTCGGCAGTTTTGCGAAGTGCTTGTTGTTTCTTCGGCGTAATGGATTCTTCAGGAGTTCCGTGTGAATCGTTTGTTCGTGCTTTTACTTCAATAAATACAAGTATGGAATTATCTTTCGC
>VGWC01000097.1 GCA_016873775.1 Ignavibacteria bacterium
AATTGCTTTTGTGTTTGAACGCAATTTCTTTTTCCATTCATTTCCATCGCCTTCGTTGATGAAATCGAACGATATTCCATACGAAGAAAAATCGCGCGTGATAAAAGTATGCGTCCCTCCGTACAAGCAATTTTGCACAAGCAGATGGTCGCCGCATTGCAAAACAGAAAGCAACGCAGTAGAAATCGCCGCCATTCCGCTGGCAGTAACAAGTGCGGATTCCGCATTTTCGAGCGCGGCTAATTTTTTGTGCAACACAAGATGATTCGGTGTGTTATTCAGTCGTATATAGCGCACATCATCGTAAGTTTTTTCGCCAGCATATTCAAACGTTGACGATTGAAATATCGGCATTGAAACTGCGCCGTGTATTTTCGGATGCGGTTCGCCGCTGTGAATGAGTTTTGTTGAAAGAGATTTATACTGTTGAGCCATTATGAAATGTCATCGTTATTTCAACAAAACGAATTTTTTTGTTTCTGAAAAATTATTGATAAACAAACGATACAAATACATACCGCTTGGTAAATGTTCCGCATCGAAATCAACGTCGTGTTCACCTTCTTCCATTACTTCGTTGTTGAAAAGTACGGCAACTTCTCTTCCGAGAATGTCATACACTTTGAGAGAAACAAAGGCAGTAGTGGATAATGTAAAGCGGATCGTCGTTTGTGGATTAAACGGATTCGGAAAATTTTGTGAAAGAGCAATTTCTTGCGGCGCGTGATTTTCATTGCTTGCCGGAAGAAATTCGTGTGCGGTTTTGGGAAATGGTTCTCTCACAATGCCAACATCAGCCGCATTTTTCACACCTTTCAAATACACGGCATAATAATTTTTTTGCAAAACAATTTCATTGATATCAATATTGTAATCGGGAGCGCTTGTATCGAGAGGCGCGTAAAAACCTTCATTGATGGGACGCAAGAGCGAATCAACAAACGTTTGCAACAATGCATACGCTGCAGGATTATCAACGCCGAATTTTTTCCAGTACGTCATAATGCTGTCGTAATATTTTCCCACTTTTGCAAGCGATATTCCTTTCAGAGTTGAGCCTGCAATTGATGTAGCGGAATCAATGATGAGCGAATCAAAACCCGTAGGAAGTACGCCGTATTTGCTTGCAAGAAGATTCAGATTAAAGATGACGCCTTGTTCCCACGCAATGTTGTTGTGGGTTGAGCGTTTTGGCTTGATGGCGCCATACATTTCTTTTTTCTTTTTTCCTTTGAAGAGCGAATCGAGCGGGCGCGCTTCCATAGTATGTCGCTCAGTATAAAACTTGCCGAGATTTGATGAAGTTTTGAACGTCATCCATGCGTACAATTTTGCTAAATGCGAAGAATCTTGTTGAATGCCTAACATCGTTGCTCCTTTTTTCCCTGCGTGAAAAAATACGTTTGATGCAACGGTGCTGATATTCGGATATCCGATTGCAAATCCATTTTTCACTTTAATTTTTTTTGCTTTTTCGGAAAGCAAACTATCGGCATGAAACGTTCTGAATTTTCTGAGTGATGATAATTTTGCAATATTGTTTGCCGTTAATCCTCCTGCAGAAGTAAAATTGCCACCAACATACAATTCGTCTTTTGAAACATACAGAGCCGTAACAATATTATTCGTTCCCGAACCAACAATATTCCACGTCGTTCCATTCCATTGTGTAATATAATTCACCGTTGTACCGCCAGCGGAAAGAAAATCGCCACCGACAAATAATTTCCCTCTGTATGTACATAACGAACGAACAACATTATTTACTCCTGTTCCCAATGACGCCCATTCCGTTCCATTCCATTTGGCAACGAAGAAACATAAATTTCCACCTGCGGAAGTAAATCTTCCGCCTGCAACTAATTCGTTCTCGAACAAATCCAACGCATAAACGTAATTGTCAACTCCGTTTGCGAGTGATGTCCATTGCGTTCCGTTCCATTTCGCAATGTTATTCACCGGGGTATCTCCTGCGTTTGTAAAATCGCCGCCAATGATGAGGCAACTATCATACACGGTCATCGCATTCGCTCGCGATACAATTCCTCCGCTGATTCCTCCGCCAACGGAATTCCAGTATGTTCCGTCCCATCGTGCAATGCGTGAAACTTCCGATGTTCCCGACATCGTAAATTCTCCGCACGCATAAAGTTCATTTTGGAACACGATAAGAGAAGTTACGACATCATTCAATCCTTCGCCTACGGAAAGCCACTCAAGACCGTTCCATTTTGCAATGTGAAGTACGTCGGTGGTTCCTGCTCTTGTAAAGTACCCTCCTGCGTATAATTCGTTGTTGAACGTAATAAGGGTTGTTACTTCCGCATCTAAGCCGGAACCGACTAATTGCCAGATGGTTCCATTCCATCGTGCTATATAATTAGCGTTTACCGTCCCCGCAAGCGTGAATTTTCCACCAACATAAACTTCGTTGTAATACGAAGCGATTGCATTTACGGAATTGTTTGTTCCGTTTCCCAAAGGCGTCCACATTTGAGAATACAGATAATTCGTACTAACGGTTGAAATAAAGAGCAAAAGAAAAACAACATAAAATTTTTTCGTTGCAATATTCTTCTGCGAAGTTCCCCTAGTTCTATTAGCAACTACCATAACGCTATCACCTTATTTTTTTGCGTTTGAAAAGTTTTTAAAAATTCTACGAACACAATATACAAAACAATTACCGCGTTTCTATCCCTTCGGCTATTTTTACTTTTACTTTTTGTTTTTGCGAATATTTTCCGAAACTGAAATTAACGGTGTACTCGCCGCTCTTCACAAATTTTCTACCTTCGCCGCCATAATTTGTGAGCAAATCGCTGCTCCAACGTAAATCCCACACAATGCGATTAAATCCAGGAGTTCCGCTACCGCCGAGATTTGCAACTATTTTACCCGATGTATCAGAGATAGAAATACTCACACCGTCCCCCGTAAATTCTTTGATGTAATAATTGAAAATTGCACCTGTCGGCGGATTTTGTCCGCGAAACACAGCAACACCGTTCCATTCGGAAAACCCTTCATACGGAAAATAACCGAACGCGTCGCGAATGGAAAAAAGATGCGCATCTTTTGTTTGAACACTATCAACAAATTCCTGCAACGGGCGAATATCATCCACGATGTATAAACTTCTCCCGTGCGTTGCGATGACAACATCCATTTCGCGTGGTTGAATTACAATATCATCAACTGCAACCGTAGGAAGTTTTCCGAATGTACTCCAATGCAAACCTCTGTCGAGTGAAACATACAGAGAAAATTCTGTCCCAAGAAAAAGCACGTTGGGATTTTTTACATCTTCGCGAATGACTTTCACCGGTTCCATCGGAGGAATATTGTTGGCAATACTTGTCCACGTTTTTCCTTTGTCGGAAGTTCGAAATACCATCGGCGCATAATTTCCAGTTCGATAACCACTTATTACAACATACGCAACGTTATCGTCAAAATGCGACGCTTCAATTCTTGAAATCCAAAATCCCCGCGCATTTTTAGGAACGTTTTCCGTTACTTCTTTCCACGTATCACCATCATTTTCCGTAAGCCATAATTTTCCGTCGTCCGTTCCCGCCCATAACATTCCTTGTTTCAACGGAGATTCTGCGAGAGCGTACACCACTCCAAAATTTTCTGCACCGCTTCCGGTCGTCATAATTTTTTTCACATCTTGCGAAGATAAATCGGGAGAAATTACGCTCCATTCTTTTCCGTTGTTCCACAATTTAAACACACGATTTCCTGCAAGATACAGCGAACCTTTTTGGTGCAAACTTCCGATGAGCGGCGAATTCCAATGAAAACGAAATGCTGTTTGTCCTTCCGAAGGTTCCGGTCGAAGTCCGCGCGTTTCTCCCGTTCGAATGTTAAAACTATGCACGTACCCTTGCTGCGATTCTGCATACACGACATCGGAATCATTCGCATCGAAGACGCAATAAAAACCATCACCGCCGTAAATATTGAGCCAATCGGAATTCAGTATTCCGTCTTTTGTTTTTGTTGCACTGGGACCAAGCCAATTTAAGTTATCTTGCAAACCGCCTGCGATACGATACGGCGTACTGTTGTCAACAGCAACGCGATAGAATTCGCCTGCGGCAAAATTATTGAGATGAACCCATCCTTTTCCGTATGCGTACGAAACATACACTCCTCCGTCTGTCCCAAGGAAAATGTGCTTCGGATTTTTCGAATCAATTTCCAATGCATGACAATCGGGATGAACCTTTCCGAAAGAATCTTCGCGAAATGTTTTTCCTCCGTCTTCCGAAACGTGCAAAGCAAATCCGAGAACATACACGCGGTTGGAATCATTCGGGTCAACGCGGATTTGGCTGAAATAAAACGGTCGCGGATTGAGTGCGTTCACACGATTCCACGTTTCCCCTCCGTTTTCCGATTTGAAAATTCCTCCGCGTTTTTGCGTTACATCGTCAATGCTTGATGTTCCTCCTTCATCGCTTTGAAGTACTGCGAAAATTATTTTCGGATTTTTTTTATACAACGATAAACCGATTCGTCCCGTTTGTTTCGGTAATCCGTTTTCTAATTTTTTCCAGGATGTTCCGGCATCTGTAGATTTGAAAATTCCTCCGATATCTTTTCCGTTCGTACATTCGACGCCATAGGAAAACGACCAAGGAGTTCGCTGACGTGCATACAAAACCGCATACAACGTATTTCCGCTTGAGTCTGAAGCATCCAATGCAACATCGCCGCAACCAACAATGGTATTGAAAGGTTTTTCTGCAATGAGAATTCCGTTCCACGATTTTCCTCCGTCGGTAGTTTTGTAAAGTCCGCGTTCGCCTCCGCTGTTCCATAAATCTCCCATCGCGGCAACATAAACAATCAACGAATCTTTCGGATGAACAACAATACGCGCAATCGTTTTACTTTCTTTCAATCCAATATTTTTCCACGAACCCCCGGCATCGGTTGAGAGATATACGCCATCGCCCCACGAAGAACTGTTGCGGTCGTTTGCTTCGCCGGTTCCAGCATAGACATATTTTGTGTTTGAAGGAGAAATAGCCATTGCACCGATGGCGGCAACATTTTCTTTTTCAAAAATTGCATCGAACGTAAAGCCGTTGTTGGAAGTTTTCATTATGCCTCCCGTACCAAGCGCGACGTAAAATGTATTTGCATCAGTTTGGTCAAGAGCAATATCGGAAACGCGTCCACTCATCACTGCAGGACCAATGCTGCGTGCAGAAAAGTTTCGCAGCAACAATTCGCGTTTTTTCATTTCAACAGAATCGGAAAGTAATGTTTTTTTCTCTGCTGCAAGAGAAAAGGATAAACTATAAAGCGTGATGAATATTACAAGAAATACAAAACGGGAATAACGCATAGTGCATTTTTAAGAAATTGAAAAAAAACAGGAACAAAGTAAAAATATTTTCGTGGAAAATAAAAAAGGCGTTCAAGAAATTGAACGCCTTGTGTTTAAAAAAAATTACTGATATACATTACCAGATATAATAACGTGCGCCGACTTTGAAGTCCGTTCGCATCTTTGCATCTTTGTGCGATTCCAATTCACTGTTATTAGAACTGAATTTTACCAATCCATAAACAGACATCTGATTAAGAACAAAATAATTTGATTCTGCGCTTAATGACCAATCTGACCAGCCATCGCCTTCCGCAGGCATAAAGTTTGTAAAATCAAACTGTACTTTTGATGTCCACAAATAGTTATGGTCAATCGTGAACAATGCACCAAATTTAATAGAATTCGTTGGAAAAACCTTTATTGTATCATTAGATGAAATCCCTGCTGTATCTTTTGATGTTGTAACTATTGTATCTTTTTTATTTAAATCCATATTATACGATGCATTGATTTTAAATTGTTTATCTAAATCCATCGGCATTGCATATTCGCCGCCAAATCCAATAGAACCTTTTGGTTTCCATTTATGATCTATCCAAGTTGTGTCATGACTTGTCTTAATTATCTTAGAAAATGACGAAGTTGTCAAAATTGTATCGGAAAATGATGCCATTACCCACCAACCATTCCAACGAGTGGATGTTTGATAGATTCCGCCGCCAAGAATTCTGCCTACTTTGATAGCATCTTCTGCTTTTCCTGTAATGGCAGCAATATCTTTATAATATTCAATACTTGCATCATCTTTAAATGTTTTCAAATAATAACCATCGCTGTTTTTACGGATAATTTCAGCAAGTTTTAATATGTTTTCATTGGAAGCATCTGCGCCAAGTTCTTTCAAAACAACAATCGCTTGAGCAACTGCACGTTCTTCGGTAACACGGCCATATCCTGCACCTAATGTAAATTGTAAACTCTTTACTGCTGCAGAATCTGTTGTTTTAGAATATTTCAGCGTATCATTTCCGAATGCAAACACACCTCTTGGGTCATCCATAAGCCATTTGCGGGCTCCAAATGTCAGCATATTTGACATTGTGGAAACATCTGTTTTAACCTTAGCACTATCATTTGAATTGGATACATAGGAAAGATGGTTGGTTAACCAGTAAGTCATCATTGGGCTTTGATTTCGCCAATCAAAATGTCCGGCAAGATTCATATTAAATTTCGAGACATCGCCTTGACTCATATAATTCAAGAAATCCTGACCTTCTACATAGAGTTGTTTATACTCGTAGGTTGGGATTTTGAACTGTTTGAACACAGACGCA
>VGWC01000098.1 GCA_016873775.1 Ignavibacteria bacterium
TGAATGTCAAGTTGCTGCTTATCGAGTTGTCCAACCGTAATATGCAAACCATCTGAATCCACTTCATCGTCGTTATCCGTTCCGCTTTGAAATGCAGAAATATTACAATGATGATGAACCGACCCCATCGGAAGAAATCCTTCACCGATTGCTTCCAACTGTCGCGTGTAATCTTCATTCTTTATTTCCCGCACTGCTAAGCCGCGACACTCCTGAGGAAACGCCCAGACTTTCCATTCCTTTTTTTCCTTGTGGTAATAGAGCCGCACGGTTTGTTCACTATTGAATTCACTAAATCCCCAGCGAAAGAATGCGATGATGGATTTCCATACATCAAGAGGAATGAACTCACCCGTCCAGTGAAGTTCTAACTGTTTCACTTCTTCGAGCGTGTTGTCTTTTACGGGAAACATTCCTTCAAAGACAGAGTTCGTTTCATGCTGATAGAGTTTTCCTTTGTAACTAATCATCGTTGCCTCCGACTTCTTCCAGAATGTTATCAACTTGGTTTTCGACATCATCCCAACGGAATTCTTCATTATCCCGTCCATCCAAATCGAAGTCATCGTAATCCGTTTCTTGCGATTCGCCATCATACTCGACATTCTCAAGAATGTATTCTCTCACTGCTTCAAATCCTTCACGGATAACAGAGAGAGGGACTTCTATTTCTTCATCGGAAGAATACCGTGTGTAGTAATTACAATGTCCGTATTCATCCCATTTGTATTTTACTCTGAGGAAACGAACATCTTGTTGCATTCTTCTCGGTGGTGGTTTTTCCTTCCTGACTTTCTCCAGCAAGCGTTGCCGGAGTTGTTGTTCATCAAGGGGAATATCATTCGTTCCGAGTGTATTCATCAGAATATGTTGTGCAATATCCGTTTGACGATACTGCACAGCGAGTTCAAGGTTATCGGTGAGTGCCATAGGTTATAGTATTTATTTTATTGTAATTGGCTTCAAAACCAATTGCTGTTGACTGCCGGAACTTCTTTGTTTTCAGAATATGAAATAACTGAAGTCCGAGCGCAGCAGCAAGGTTATTGAAGATTGCGAGTTGCGGAAATGATTCCAACGCTTCATTGCATCCGCGTTGTGTCGGGTCAAATCGTGTATCGGTGAGAACATCGGGATACTTCACACGATAATCGCGCGGTGTATTTTTCCATTCCGGCAAATACAAATATGCTTGTGCTGATTCGTATTCATTAGCGCAGAGTATTACTTTGCAGGAATACTCATCGGCTTTTGCTAAACATACTTTTCTTGCCGGATGATTATCCACGCAGCAAAAGATGATGCTGTTACGCTCGGGAAAGAAATTCTGTCCGGTGATGTATTCCGGGGAAGAAAGAAGTCGTTGTCGTGTCTCTTGTTTTGTGTTCAAGTAGAATGCATTGAGCAACGCTTGTGTTTTCTTTTCTCCGGAACATCCCAGTGGCAAATTCTGACGCTCGTAGTTTTTTGATTCAATCACGTCGCCATCACATAACGTAATCGTGTCGTGCGTTGCGTGAACAAGTGCGGGGAGCAGGTATGAGCCTACTCCGCCGCAGCCAATAAGATAGATCATAGAAAGATGCTGTATTCTTTAAGAAAGTTTGCAAATGCGGGAGCGGTAATGTCGTCCCGGTATTGTGTTAAGAGATATTGTTCAAAGAGTTGGTTGAGAAGTTTGTTTTCTTCATCAACAAACAATTCCGCTTTCAGTTCATCGAAGAACTGTTGTTCTATTGTGTGAGCCATAGGAGCCGGGAGTTTTGACACGGTTGAAGTTTCGATTGAAGGTAAGCATCAAGATTCTCACCTTTATCCGTTGCAATGTCGCGTTGTTTACCATCAGGAGAGAATGCAAACAAATCTGCTGCTTGTTCTTTCCACGCTATGTATAAATCCGTATTCCACTCCGTTGCATCGAGACGTTCATTGACTTTCTCTTTGATGGTCGTAATCGTTTTCCCTTGGTTCCATGCGTTTCCCAAACAGAGACGACTATCATCGTAAATGTTGGGAAGCGGCAGTTGATACAGTTTCGTATTGTAGTGAGCAACGAGATAACTCATTTCCCAGTTACCGCAAACGAACACTGTCAGCCACTCAGGGACTTTCCACACATTCTTTTGCAGCACGGAATGTTTTGCAGAAGAAAATGTTGGATAGAGAAAACTTCCTTCAGGAAATGTTCCAAGATTCCAGTAGGTATTGAGGACGAGTTCTTTCTTCTTAAATGCCCACATAAATCCTTGCGAACTGATATTGAGGAGAAGGTCTTTCGTAACTTCAGACGAGGTAAATCCCACCGTATTCACAATGCGTTGTTTGATGAATTGCGGATAGGTATAGATTTTCTTGACTTCGCGTTCTTCAATCCCATTCGGTGTAATGACGATTTCGGTCATATTGCAAACGGTTATGAATTTGCTTTCGTTGCAGGTTTTGGTTGTAATGTAATGCTGGAGCCGTTTGATGGAACGAAGGTATCCGGTTCACAGATTGGTGTTCCATTCACGGTTGCACTTACATTGTTCGGGTCATAGCCCAGAGTTTCCGTTGCAACTTCGTTTTCGAGAATGTCGGTTACTGTTGCATTATCGGAGAAGTTTTGGAGAAACGGATTCTCTGCGCCGTAGTTGATAGTGATAAGTTTTGCCATAATAATGATTTGATTGTAGTTGTTGTGTTGTGCTGTTCACATAATGCAGGAACAGCGTCTGCAAACTTGAAAAAAAAAGAAAAGACAGTATCGTGTTTCAAATACTGTCTTATCTGTGTAGTGCGTATGCAACTCAATACCGCAAATATCGCTGTGCATCTTCGCGGTCTATGGAAGTTAATCCGCCGCGCAAATGAATATCGCTCTGAAGATGATGCGCTAATTGCTGTCGTGCGTTGATTCCTAAATGAATTGTTCGTTGCATACTGTTGGGGAGATTTTCTTCAAAGATGCCATCTTTGTCGGAAAGGAGTATTGTTTCGTAATCTTCCGTCACAAGATGAAACCTCCGAAGCCATGGTTGTGTATTCATAGAAGTTGTGAAAAAAATAATGCAAGCGTTCGCTTACATTATTCTTATACCAAAATCTATTTCAATTTCATTCTTGCGGATTTAGGTTCCATACCCCGCCCCCCGATGAGTAGTGCCAGATGCAAACCTCGCAAAGGTTCAATGTGTTTTGGAAAGGGAAATCGAAAAATGAAATTTTTTTTTGGGGAGAAAATGATCGCTTTGATGAGCGAAAAATGTTTTGTATGTTTTGCGCGTAAAAAATGTATTTGAGAAAGCAAAAACATTGTCGCAGATATTTTTATATAGTTTCGCTAATCCAACACTCATATTGCGGGTTTGCGAAATAAAATGTAGATTTTGTTCGCATAATTAAATGTTAGCACTAATTTTAACAGACCGAAACAATAAATTAACGAATAAAAAATGGGACAAGAACAATACAATCAATGGGTTCAGAGAACGAACACAAACCAACAAGACAATTTATGTGGTGGTCGACAAGTATCTGAGAATGAAATGTATTTCATTGAAAAATATGCTGTAAAAAACATTCTCGATATTGGTTGCGGGACAGGGCATAGGACTTTTCCAATGTGGATTGAAAAAAAAATGAATTTCTATGGCATTGAAAAATTTCAGAACCTAATAGAAGATAGCCATTTCAAAGAGAAAATAATACAAAGTGACATTTCAAGTAAAGAATTTATGGAAAGAGTCGAAGAACTTATGACTATGAAGTGTGACATTGTATTTCTATTCGGTGGTGTAATTAACGGAATTATTGACAGAAATTTACAGACAATAACTTGGGAAAACTTCAAATTTCTATTAGATAAATGCGAGTATATACTAATAGACACTTTAACTCATTTTCCTTGGTTTTCAACAGCAGAAACAGGACAAGAAATCCAATTATTTCATTTAGTTCCTACACAATATTTTTATTCCAAGAAAGAACTTGAAAAATTAAATAATGAATTCGGATTAGAATTTTGTGAAGAACGAACAGAAAGCATAGGAAATCTAAAAAGAACACATTTTCTTATTAGAAAGAAGAAAAACTAGTGCTAACAGCGTGCAAGCGCCATAGCCCTACCGCAGGCGCAACACAGGGCTACGAGCGCCTGCACGCAAAACGTTAGCAGCCATTTTCGGACGACATACAAACAAATTAAAACATTAACAAAATGACGAATTATCAAGACGACAGAAAAGTAAAACTTTCAGCTTACAAAAAGGCAAACTTGACAGTTAAACAAGGACTTTGGCGAGACTTGCCTTACGACCATATATTACCCATTGAACAAAAAGAGAAAAATATCATAGAAGCATTTCGGGACGACTTTTGGACTTATTACAAAGGGACAGACATAAAACTTCATCAATATTTTCATCATCTAAATTCATCACAAGCACTTTGTTTTAATCTTTTCTTTCCGCTATTTCATTATGACAAAAGACTTCTGACTTTTGTTATTCATCGCATCATTGAGGTAGCACCGACCTTTAGGACTTCAAAAGAAAATATGGACAAATTGTTTGCTATTAAAAACGAGTTACTATCCGACCAATTTGCTGGGGAACTTGAAGACGAATTTTTAATGAACAATCTTTTTACTTCTTGTGAGTTTGAGAAAATTTTAGACGCCAATGAGTCGACAAATTTTGACTTTTTCGTTCAGCTTCAAAAGGGACACAAAGTATTGTTTGAGATAAAATATACGGAAAGCGAGTTTGGCAAAACCGTTGCGGACGAGAGACACATTCATAAATACGACACCATTTACAAACCCCGACTTCAGAAGGTATTACGACCTGAGTTTATTAACCAAGACTTTGTTTTCAAAAACTACCAAGTTGTTCGCAACCTTTCATACATAGACGACTTGACGACTATTGTGTTTTTATTTCCAGAGGCAAATCAAGATTTAAAAGGGACAAAGGAGTTAATTTCTCAAATTCTCTTGCCTGACATTGTTCATCAGACAAGAGTAGTTCACATTGAAAACCTGACAAGACAAATTTTAAATAAGGACTACTTAAAGAGACTGCATCCAATTTTTGAAACATTTAAACACATCTACATTGACTAAAAAAACGGCTGCTAACACGGGGCTTAGCGAAATTTGTTTTTGAAGGGGTGATGTGCTTAGTGGAAGTGTTGGGCATTTAATTTAGATTAGCGTTGATGCAAAAAATGCGAACCACTTTTGGGTATTCTTCTCGTTTCTATTGTTCGCATTTTTTGCGGCAAGTATCGGTATTTCTATCCCTTAAAAACAAACTCCGCCAAGCCCCGGCTCGTTAGTAGCCATTTTAGTGCAACATTAAATAAACAGACAATTAACAACGTAAAAAGAAAAATATGGAAAAGAAACATCAGGTTCACAACCTAATTATTTTAGACGAAAGTGGTTCAATGTCGTCTATTAAAAACACAATTATTCAAGGTTTCAACGAATTAGTGCAGACAATTCAGGGAATTGAAAAACAATTTCCCGAACAGGAACATTTTATCTCATTCGTGTCATTTAACGGCTTAGGGCAAAAATTGCTTCACTTTATTGACCCCGCAAGCAAACTCAAACAAATAAACGACACGAGCTATAATCCTGACGCTTCTACACCACTATTTGACGCAATGGGTTTTAGCATTAACAAGCTGAAACAATCATTGCAAGGACAAACAGACTATAATGTTCTTGTTACAATCTTGACAGACGGAGAAGAAAACGCTTCAAAAGAATTCTCGGGCAGCGATATAAAAAAACTTGTTGAAGAACTTAAACAAAATCGTTGGACATTTACATACATTGGGACAGACCACGATGTAGAAAAAATTGCAATTTCGCTTTCCATCAACAACACAATGGTTTTTGAAAAAAATGAAGCTGACATTAAAAAAATGTTTAAGAAAGACAGAAGTTCAAGAGCTAGTTACAGTAAAAAAATACGTTTTAACGAAGACACGACATCAAACTATTTTGAAGACACAGAAGACGATAAAGAAAAGAAATAAAAACGGCTACTAACAGGCGTTTGGCTCAATGGCGGGTGACGTGGTTAATTGAACATTCTACCTCGCATCAACATTTGTGCTATGTTGACAGTTTTGTGCTCCGAAACCCGCCACTGCGCCAAGCGCCAAAACGTTACCCGCAAGCTTATTAGCACCCTGCTAACTTGAAACTTTGGTGCTTTGAACGGACAGTTTTTTGAAAGCAAACTTGACGGACTGACCGCTTTGAACAAACAGGCAACCGCAATAAAATAAATAATTAAAAAACCGCCACCGCACAAAAAAAAATACTTTGAATTTCTATGGCAACCGCACAAAACACACTTTCATTTTTTTGCTCTCACACGAACCCAACCCGAAAAAAAATGAAAGAGTGTTTTCCCCAACGCTTTA
>VGWC01000099.1 GCA_016873775.1 Ignavibacteria bacterium
GATGGTAATTTATTCCGATTTCAACGTAAACCGAAATGCGCTTCCTTTGCCGAGTTCGCTTTGCACATCAATCTTACTTCCATGCGCTTCCACAATATGTTTTGCAATGGCAAGTCCTAATCCCGTTCCGCCAAGTTCCCGCGAACGATTTTTATCCACGCGATAGAAGCGTTCTAAAATTCTGGGCAAATGTTCTTCGGAAATTCCAACTCCGGTATCTTTAACCGTAATGCGAACGCCGGGAACAGTTTTTTCAAACGAAACAATGACACCTCCGTTTGCATTTGTGAATTTTATTGCGTTTGCGATGAGATTGGAAAAAACGATTTTCAATTGTTCTTTATCGCCGTATGCAGGGAACATTTTATTTTCCGATTCAAGGGAAAGGGAAATATTTTTCTGGTGTGCTAACGATTGAAACTCATTGATGATTGTTTCGAGAAATTCATACAATGAAAAATTCTCGAATCGCATTTTCATTTCACCGGATTCGATACGGGAAATTTCAATTAAATCAGCGAGCAAATCATTGAGGCGATGCGTATTGTTTAATGCTTTCTGTAAAAAGTCGCGGTTTACTCTTGTATCATCAATTGCTCCGTTCAGCAATGTTTCGAGAGATGCTTGCAAAGAAAAAATTGGCGTTCGTAATTCGTGGGAAACATTACCGAGAAATTCACTGCGCACATGTTCAAGTTTTTTCATTTGCACAATATCATCGTTCAATTTGGAAACCATTCCGTTCACTGCTTTGGCAAGTTTTCCGATTTCATCGTTTGAAGAAATTGAAATTCGTTTTTCTAAATTTCCCGAACGTATTTCTTCTGCCGCGTGAGCAATGTCATTTATCGGTTTTGCAATGCGTTTGGAAAGAATATTTCCGGCGATGGCAATGAAGACAAGAATAAGCAATGTAGAAAGCGCCGTTCCATGCAAGTGAAGAAGAAAATATTCGATGAGAATTATTCCAACGCCGAGCAGAAGAAAAAATATGTTGAGTTTTGTTTGGAGTTTCATTTCATATCACGTCATTCCGAACTTGTTCAGGGATCTCTTTGTAAAGATGCCGAAATAAATTCGGCATGACGAATTTTAGAATAACTATTGCACTTTCATTCGATAACCAATGCCTTTTATCGTTTCGATGCAATCGGCAAACTCTCCTAACTTCTCTCGAATTTTTCTGATGTGAACGTCAATCGTTCTATCATTCACGTGGACATCATTTCCCCAAATTTTGTCGAGTAGTTTCTCTCGTGTTACAACATCACCTTTATGTTTGATGAGATATTCAAGAAGGAAAAATTCTTTTTTCGGAAAGAACGTATCGGTCTTGTTGATGAAAATTTTATGCTGTTCGGGGAAAATTTCTATCGTGCCATAGGATACAGAAGAAGTTTTCGGCGATGCAATTTCTCGTGATTCATTTTTTCGCAACACGGATTTCACACGCGCAAGAAGTTTCGGAATCGAAATCGGTTTGATAATGTAATCATCCGCGCCAAGTTCAAGTCCAACAACTTCATCGAACTCGGAACTTTTTGCAGTAAGAAGAATTACGGGAATGTTTTCTGTATGAGAATATTTTCGCAACTGCTTCAACGTTTCAAATCCATCGAGATGCGGCATCATCACATCGAGCAACAGTAAATCCGGCTTTGATTCCGCTTTTTGCAGCGCGTCGTTTCCATTCGTAGCCGAAAGAACGTTGTAACCTTCTTTCATTAAATTGTACGAAAGGAGTTCGACAATATCGTTCTCGTCGTCAACAACAAGGATAGATTTCATTTATAAAATAAGTTAGATGTCGGCAGTCAGAAGTCAGAAGAAATAAAATATAAATGATTTTTCATTTGTCCATTGAAAGTTCTTGCAATTCTTTCAATAGAATGATTTGCCAATTTCTTTGTTCTTCAACATCGTTTCCGTGTTCAGTATCGCTGTCGTAATCTTCTTGTCTATCTTGTAATTCTTTCTCATTTTCATCTGCAAGTTTTTTTATTATCGCAGAAACGTTGTCAATGTTTTTACAATCTACTTCTGCTTCAGAAATTGCTTTTTTAAGTTTGCGAGAATAAAGTTCAGCAATAGTGAAGTGAAATTGCTCATGAACAAGCAAGGTATCGTTTCTTTTTTCATCCTTGACCCACGATTTTTCCGGAAGAAAGAACGCGTAAACGTCTAACGTGAACTTCAAGTTTTCGTATTTCCACGAATAGTTCACACCAACCCAACTTTGGGCATCGGCTTCAGCACTTTTTGGTGGTTCTTTCTTGAAATCATTCCACATAATTTTTGATGATTCACTCCATACAATTTCGATGTTTGTATAGCCATCACTGAGAGAAATATTTTTAGCAAAAAAAATAAAGCAAAAAAAAATTATTTTGAAGAACAAAGGTTTCATTTTTACTAAATCTGTATGAATCAACTTCATTCACGTTATCAGTGTTTCATTTTTAAAAAATTTTTCAAATCTTTCATCCGTAATCTATTTGAGAATAGCAATCATTTCTTTCTGTCGCGGTTCGCCGGTTACCATTACGTTTCCATCTTTCGTAATGAACACATCCACTTCGCTGCGAATGCCGAAATCGCCGGGCAAATACACTCCCGGCTCAATCGAAAAAGAAGTTTCGGGAATAATTAAACGCTCGTCGTGCGTTTCGAGATTATCAATATGCGCGCCGGTTCCGTGCAAATCTTCCGTAATCGAATGTCCCGTACGATGAACAAAATATTCGCCGTAGCCGCGCTCAACAATATAATTTCTTGAAACATCATCCACATCGCAGCCGCGTATTTTCTTTTTGTTGGCAAACGCATTTTCGACAAACGCGAACGCCGCATCTCGCGCACCCGCAACTACGTTAAACACTTTCACATATTTTTCCGGCACCGAACTTCCCAAAAATCCGACCCACGTAATATCGCCGTATGTTGCGCCGGGTTTATTTTTCTTTGCCCACAAATCAATTAACACAAAATCGTTTTCGTGCAACTCGCTGTGGATTTCTTTTGTCGGTTCGTAATGCGGATTTGCGCTGTTGGCATTCACGGAACAATTCGGGTCGAACTCCGTGTAGTAATCGTGCTTCTTAAAAATCGAAAGCATAAATTGCTGCACATCGTATTCGGTGATGCGCTGTTTCGCTTTTATTTTCTCGCGCATAAATGCAAACGTATCGTCCACAGTTTGCCGCAATACTTTTGAAACTTCGAGGTTGTCGCGGAGTTGTTCATCGTTCCATCGCGCGTCGAAATATTGCGCAAGGTCAGCGGAAGAAACAATGTTCACGCCGCAATTTTTCACGCGCTCGATTGTTCCCGCATCTACTTTGGAAACATAAGGAATCGCATTCATCGGCGAGTATTCCATCGCAACGGTTTTCATTCCTTGCAACAGCCAACGCAAACCTTCGTCGCCTGATTTCCAACTCACGTATGTTTGTTTTGCGCCGGGCAAATGGTCAAGATTGAATTGCTCGATGTTATGCAGAAGTTTTTTCGGTTCGCCGCTTTTCGGAATGAGATAAAAAAATCTTCGCGATTGAACAATGTGCGACGGCATTTTCAAAATTTTCTGCGCAAACGAATTTGCTTTCCAGAAATCGTAAAAGAGCCAGCCATCAACGTTGTACTCTAACATCGCTTTTTGTATTTCAGTAATCGTGTTGGGATTGAATTGTGAAGACATAAAGTTGTTGAATAGAATAAAAAAATTTTGCGGCGAAAATATAGAAAGAAAATTAGAAGTATTTCTTAGGAATTGATAGTGTAGTTTAGTATTTCATTCGTTTTCTGCAAATTAAAAAACTCTTCTTTTGAAATTTTATTCTCATGGTGGAATTTTATGATGAGATAATAATTCTTTAAATGCCCACCATCTCGGCAGATGTGCCAGTGCTATTCAATATGGTGCTTCTTTATTCATACTAAGTCGCTCCTACTTTCTTGCTATACAATTGTGGTAATTTTAACCGCGTCCTAATGTTGATTCAAAGTAAATTATTTGAGATTGGATACATATAAACGTAGAGTTATTTGTTTTACTGCAATCGCAATTTCTTTTCCAAATTTAGTGAATGCTTTTGCAATTGTATTCCACCGTTTCATTTTTCGGTTTTTCCGAAATTCAAATGCACGTCCCATATTTAGTTATGATTATTATTTTTAGAAATCCATTTACTAATTATTTTTTATTGCTCTTTTTTTTATTCTCATAAAAAGTTTTGTTCCAAGTTTCAAAACAGTCAGCGAATCATAAAACGGTAATTTGCTATACATTATTCCACCAGTAAAATGTCATGGTCTACAACTTGATTCCAACAATGGAAAAATATATTTTTGAAATGTGTACATACTTTTCTCTGTTTGCTTTTTTGTTTGTTTTTTCATTGAAAATGAATTGGTATTGTTTACTACCATTAATACAATGAAGAAACCAACACCGATAAAATTTATTGTGAATTTCACTTGAGAAGAAAAAACTATAAACTGAAAACTACAAACTCTAAACTACTTTACTTCCACGCTCCAGCAAACGCATCACGCTTTATAAATTTTCCTCGCCCGGTTTTTCCAAACCAAGAATTATTTTCAACAATAACTTCGCCGCGTGAGAGAACTGTTTCTGCGTTTCCTTTTACTTTCCATCCTTCAAACATTGAATAATCTACGCGCATATGATGTGTGTGCGCGGAAATTGTATGTTCCGTATTTGGATTCCAAATAACAATATCAGCATCACTTCCGATTGCAATTGTTCCTTTGCGCGGATACATTCCGAACATCTTTGCCGGATTTGTAGAAACAATTTCTACCCAACGATTGAGCGTAATTCGTTTTTCATTTACGCCGTGATGATACAAAAGTTGCAAACGATTTTCTACTCCCGGTCCGCCGTTGGGAATTTTTGCAAAACTTTCCCTGCCAAGTTCTTTCTGCTCTTTAAAACAAAACGGACAATGATCAGTTGAAACAATTTGTAATGTATTTTTCCGTAGTCCCGCCCACAATTTTTCCTGATGCCATTTTTCGCGCAGGGGAGGAGTGAACACATATTTCGCTCCTTCAAAATTCGGTCGTTCCAATTCTTCGATGGAAAGTAAAAGATATTGCGGACACGTTTCGGCGAATGCGGGAATTCCTCTATCACGCGCTTCGGCAACTTTTTCCAACGCATCATTTGATGAAAGATGCACAATATACACGGGCGCACCAGCCATTTGTGCAAGTGAAATTGCACGATTCACTGCTTCACCTTCCGCAGTTGTTGGGCGAGTGAGTGAGTGATAAATCGGCGCGGCTTTTCCTTCAGCGATTGCTTTTTGTACGAGCAAATCAATCACGCCGCCGTTTTCTGCGTGCATACAAATCAGCGCGCCATTCTCAGCAGTTTTTCTCATCGCGCGAAAAATTGTTGCGTCATCCACCATCAACACATTCGGATATGCCATAAACAATTTGAAACTCGTAATGCCTTCGCGCACCATTTCATTCATATCTTCGAGATGCGCTTCGGGCAAATCGGTAACAATCATATGTAAACTAAAATCCACCGTCGAGATTTCCGCTTTCTTCATCCACACATCGAGCGCTTCACGAATTTTTGTTCCCTTCGCTTGAATCGCAAAATCAACGAGCGATGTTGTTCCGCCAAATGCAGCAGCGCGTGTTCCGGTTTCAAAATCGTCACTGGAAACTGTTCCTCCAAACGGCATATCCATATGTGTGTGAACATCAATGCCGCCGGGAATAACATATTTCCCTTTTGCATCAATTATTTTATCGGCTACAATTTTCAAATCATTTCCAATCGTAGAAATATTTTCTTTCTCAATAAAAATATCTGCTGTGTAATCTTGTTCCGCAGTAATGATGCGACCGTTTTTGATTAAGGTTGACATAAAGAATTTTAGAATTTAGAATGAAGATTTTAGATTTGAAAATTTATTCAACTGAAAAGAGAACGAGATTTGCATGTTTAATTTTTTAAACTCAAATCGCAAATCTCATCTCTCTTATTGAGAAATTACATTCCCCAATTTTCATCTGCTGATGGACCATACATTGCTGGTACTTTTCCGCCTGCGAGACGAATATATACCGACATTTGTCCACGATGATGAACCGCGTCCATTATCGTAAGCCAAAAAATATCGGCTTTGCGTACTTCTGCCGGTTGTTTTGGTCCAACATGCCACGTCATTGTTGAATTATATTCTTCTTCGGACATCGCTTTTATTTTTTCCATATTTGCTTTTGTAAGCAT
>VGWC01000100.1 GCA_016873775.1 Ignavibacteria bacterium
AATCCGTTTAATCCGACAACAACGATTCGATTTGAAATTCCCGTAGGGGCAATTCATGAATTGCCCTTACAAACAACGTTGAAAATCTACAACGTTCTCGGTCAAGAAGTAGCAACGCTTTTGAATAACGAACAACTCGAAGAAGGAACGCACGAAATACAATTCGATGCAACACATTTATCGAGCGGCATATATTTCTATCGCTTACGCGCCGGAACATTCTTGGAAACGAAGAAAATGATACTCGTGAAGTAAGAATCATTTTCTCTATTGAAACAATGCCGATTCTGATAGAGAGAATCAACTTTGTTATTGCTTCTCTGAAAAATCATAGATGAACAATAGAATAAAAAAACGATGTCCTTCGTCCAACATTTAAACTCTCCCTTCTCGTACACACAAGTGTAAATTTTCATTAGTTCTGTTTTTGTATTTCTGTATTTTCTTCCAATGAATACACACCACGAGAAATATATGTCATTAGCATATCGCGAAGCGGAAAGAGCGTTCGAAGAAAATGAAGTTCCCGTTGGAGCGGTTATTGTTTTCAACGAAACAGTCATAGGAAAAGGTCATAATCAAACCGAAACACTTCACGACGCAACGGCACACGCTGAAATGATTGCGATTACTGCTGCTGCTGCATATTTGTACTCGTGGAGATTGGAAAACTGCACAATGTATGTTACGTTAGAACCGTGCCCAATGTGTTCAGGAGCGATTGTGCTTGCAAGAATTCCCCTCCTCGTCTTCGGTGCATACGATGAAAAATTTGGCGCAGTATCTTCGTTATACAATATTACCAATGATATACGTCTCAATCATCGCACGCATAGTATTGGCGGAATTCAACAAAACAAATGCGAAACGATATTGAAAGAATTTTTCTCGAACAAAAGAAAATAACAATGGCGAACAAACGTTGTTCGCCATTGTTTTATACGCATTGAGAAATGTGTTATTTCAATACAATCATCTTTCGAACATTGCTGAACGTTGTAACATTTCCGTCTTCGTCAAATGCCGTTCCCGTCATCCGATAAAAATACACTCCCGAAGAAAACTGCGTTGCATCAAATTCTATTTCGTGCATTCCTTCTTCCAGCATTTCATTGTTGAGAACTGTTCTTATTTCTTGACCAAGAATGTTGTAGATTTTCAACGTAACGAACGAAGTTTGTCCAAGTGAAAATCCTAATGCTGTGGAAGGATTAAACGGATTCGGATAGTTTTGAAATAATTCAAACGTCGTTGGTTCCGCATCGAAAAAACCCGTGTTGGGAATATGAACACCACCATTATCTTTTCCATCAACTTGCGTAAGAAAATTCGATTGCGCCGCAGTAAACACGCCTTTCAATTTTACAGCATACGGATTCTTTTGCACAACGACACCGATTGAATCTACTTCATAATTTGTTTGTTGCATTGACGCATAAAATCTGTTGTTTATCTGAGCAACAATATTATCAATAAATGAACCGAGTTCTGAATACGCCGAAGAATTATCCACACCTAAACGATACCAATACGTCATCACGCTATCCATATATTTTGCAATGGTAGAAAGCGTTTTTCCCTGCAATTGACGACCAAAAAATACGAACGATGTATCTAAAACGAGCGACCCAAATCCCGGAGGCGTAATGGAATCAGCACTCGCAATCAAATTCAAGTTAAACAAAATTCCTTGTTCCCACGCGGGATTATTATATTTTTTTCTATCGGGTTTCACTGCTTTTACCAATTTCTTTTTTCCTTTCCCGGTTGTAAGGTCGCGAGTAGAATCAAGAGGATATTTTGTTCCTGTGTGTGCGGAAGTATAGAGTTTGCCCAAGTCGCTTCCTTTCTTGAATAAAATCCACGCATAACGTTTTGCAGAATCGGAATTCGTTTGTGGAATTCCTAAAAACGTCGTTCCTGATTTTCCAATTTTTTTGAAAACATTTTCGACTGCCGTTGGTATATTCGGTTGCGATGTGAGCAGTCCTTTCGAATATTTTAACTGTACAACTTTTGCAGATAACTCTGAAGATGCCTTAAATGTTCGAAACGTTTTTTTCGTTGTACTTTTTAATAATCCTAATGAATCAATCGGAATTCCGTTGAGCAGGGATGGATTATATTGCAACGTTATTTCTGCAGGAGAATACGCAACAACAGAATTGAACGACAACTTTTCTTCGCTGACTTCTTCCGGTTCTATATCAAATAACGGACCTCCAGTTGTATCGCCCGTTTTATGTCCAACTTGACCAAACGCCCAACGAGAATACGATTGTATATTTGAAACACGAACAAACGTAGATTCTGTATTCACTGTTCCACTTTTAAAGACAAAAAACGTATTCGGCGAAAGTGATGAATCTGCAAGTTTTGTAACTTTCATCCTATAAGGATATGTTCCGCTTCCACTAAAACGCAACGATACATTTACGCTGTGAAATTTGTACACTCCCGTTGAGTTTGCACGAATCCTTCTATTGACAACGCCGTTCGCAATACTTCCACTTTGACCATAGGCAACTGCCGCGGGGTCATCGTTTTCGACATATACGGTTTCCGGCTGCGCTGTTTTCATTCCGCCGTCCACATTATTTTGAATCTTCCAAATTCTGTTCACGTTTAAGTATCGCTGAATTTTAATCGTTCCGTTCGAGATTGCCGAATCGCTATACGTATCACTACTGCTTCCAAGCGTTAAGTCGTAAAAAGATGTCGTATCATCATCTGATACTGCCGTATCTTTTCCAAAGAAACGGCTCCCGGCGCCAAGTAATTTCACGTGCGATTTCCCCGCTTTGAATTTTCCTTTCATTCGAAAATCACCGTAAACAGAAATATTGGGACGTCGTATTGAATCAATTTCTAAATCACCATCAATGTACAAATGCCCTCGAATTTTTAATTTTCCTCCTTTTACTTTTAAACGCGAACCCGCGGTAATGTGTAAAGTACTTACCGAATCGTTTCCTGAAGGAAGACTATCAATAACCACAACGGAATTTATTGGTATAACAACGGAATCTTCGCCCGTCGGAAGTCCGTTTTCCCAATTGCTCATATCATCCCACGTTATCGTATCTCCTCGTGTTGTGTCTATAAGAACGCCGATGGGGACATTACCGAAATCAAGATTCGAGATGATAACGCTCACGTCAAAAATTGTAGTATCATATGAACCGCCAACCGGATATGTTCTCCTAAATCCTCTTCTGAACGATTGTGTTACTTGATAGTTTCCCGGCGTAAGTGCTTTGTTTAATCCCAAAATATATCTTCCAAAATTATCGCTAACAATTGTATCTATAAAAAGAGAAGGGAGCGGAGATGTTTTTTGTAAAATTATTTTGAATCCTGCAATTCCTTTTTCAAGGGGGTCGCGTACCGAATCGTTGTTAACATCTGCAAAGACTGTTCCGGTAATTGTTCCAAGTTTGAAATTCCCAAAATTAAACGGACCGACAACGCCTCCTTCGGGAACAATAACGGGAAAAGATGACTGCGTTGAACTCATCCATTTGTATTCACTGCTATCCGCTTCAGTAATCGTATATGCTCCTGCTGGTAAATACGGAAAGGTGTATTTTCCCGATTCGTCCGTATAAACCGTATCGCTTACCGGAACACCGGCGTCTGATGTTCCGCTCAAATAAATTTTCCATTTTTCAATACCGTTTTCGTCAAATTCCTGAACACCGTTTCCATTAAAGTCATAAAATTTTGTTCCGAAAACTACTCCGCTCCCGATATAAAAGCTATCTTCAACTGAATATGGAGATGTCATCATTCGGTTATTGATAGCAACGACACTCCAATAATATTTATTGCTTTTTAAAGAATGTAACCGCCAACTGTTACTGGTATTTGTGTTCCCCAATTGTGGAGTCAAAAGTTCTCCGCTTGACGTAGTCATTGGCGACATTATTTCCGCGCCGCCTCGTGTTAGTCCAATTCTCAAGTTGTATGAATTTCTATCGGGAAATTTATTTACCGTGTTCCATTGTAAGAAAACATTATTTTGAATTACTTGCGAAATAAGGTTGCTGGGTTTTGCAGGCGGTGCAGCATTTCCTGCTACAACATTTTTGTAAACTCTAGAAACGCTTCCAGTCAGCGAAACACCGCACACTAAAATATCCAAGTCATTATCATCATCATAATCAGCAAATAATGAACTCCCGTTCGATACTCCTTGCAGTTTCTCATACAATTTAAAATTTCCAGTTGTGCCATCTGAACTATACCGATATACATTCCCTACAAACGTAGTTGCTACATTCGTCGTGCCGGTTACAACAAACCCAAGATAGAAAGAGCCATCAACATTTCCCCAAGCAATTGAACCGTTATTCACTTGTGGCAAAAACGAAAACGTATCGTTAAATAAACCCGCAGAGTTATTATAAATTTTTGTAACCCCGTTGAATCCATCGTTTCCAATTAATGCGATATCCAAATCTCCGTCTGCATCATAATCTCCCCATGCGACTGCTCCATTGGTTACAGGAACCATTCCCGAAAAAATTGGCGAGAACATCCACCCAACATCACCGCTTGTTCCATCAAATTCATAGCCATCATTTCGAAACACATCAGAAAGATATGCACCATTTTCTTGCTCACCCGTCATCGCAATATCTAAATCGTAATCATTATCAAAATCGCCAAAAGCAACTGAACTATTTTTTACGCCAGGAAGCGTTGTGTTTTCTCGAAGAAAAATTTCTCCGCTATTGCTTTCAAATATGACATTCTTAAATAGTGCCGCTATCGAAGTTGAATCCGATTGAACACCGGTAAGAAGCACATCCAAATCGCCATCATTATCATAATCGCCAACGGCAGATGAACCATTAAAAATTCCTGGGAATGGAGCGCCGACATTTTTAAATATGTATTCGTTCAAAGCGTCGTTTCCTCCATTATTCTGATATATCCGGGAAATTATTCCGGAACTCGTTCCCGTACTCATCATTCCTGTCAACAACAAATCCAAATCGTTGTCGTTATCAAAATCCGCCCACATAACATCGCCAAAAGCAACGTTGGGAAGATTAGTAGTAACTTCAACAAATTGATTGTTTCCGGTATTTCTGTACAACGTTGTAACAAATCCCTGTTGCGAAAGTCCGCAAATAACTACATCCATTAATCCATCGCTGTTAAAATCGCCCCACGCCGCGGAACTATTTTGAACATCAACGATTGCATTGGAAACCGTAGAATCAATGACAAATGCTTGGGCGTTTCCTTGTTCGTACGAAAAAAGTATAAACAGAAAAAGAATCGCCATTGCAGAGAAATGTGTTTTTATCATAGTTAACTTTAATGTTTGTATCATTGGTTTCATAAAAAATGTCCTTTCAAGATAAGTGAATAAATTAAATAAATGTTTGTTTTGAAGAAGAAAATTTTTTCGGCATTACGATAAGAATTTTTTGTAATAGTTTCAACGACGTAAATCACAATTTAGAAAACCACGAACCCAAAAGGTTTAAAAAAGAAAATGGTGGATACATTTTTGCATCCACCATGATACTATCGTTCACTCCTTATTTTGTCGGAGAAAGCAGAGGGACATATTTTTTCCCAACTTCAAACACGCCGAATAGTATCCCAACATACATCATATCTCCAATCAACGTATTACGGAAAAAAGGAATTGCGGCAACGTAACATTGCATCAATCCTTCCATTGTATTTGGATATAGTGTTTGCGGCATAAACCATACTCCGAAATTGGTAACAATAAAAAATAACAACGAACTGCATACCGTTACTCCAACTATCACCGATAACGATTGATGTTCCTTCAACCACATTCCAAGTAAGCCAATGAAGAAAAAACTTCCATACACAAATATCATCGTCGAGTGAAAACCAAGAACTGCGTCGCTCAACAACATTGTAACGAACGGCACAAGAATCGACCATCGTTTTTCTAAATATACGCCGCCAAACAACGCAATAGCAGAAACCGGCGTAAAATTCGGCGGATGAGGAAGTATTCGTGAAAATGCGGCAAGAAGAAT
>VGWC01000101.1 GCA_016873775.1 Ignavibacteria bacterium
TGAATTTTACTATACTTTGAAAATCAGTATCGCGAGTAATAATCCACATTTTATTTTTCTCTGCATACGAATATACCGCTCCATTTTTCAAACCAGTCTTTCCGATTTTCTTTATGTGTTCAACAAGGTAATTTTCTTTCTCTAATAACTGAATGAGTTCAAAAGGTAAATTTTCATCAAGCAGAAATTTCACTTTCATATTCTTGCAGTTTCATACTCGCACATCATCGAAGCGTATTTTAATGCGGCTTTTATCGAGCGGCGTTTCAGCGAAGGATAATCTTTCAAAATTTCTTCTTCACTCATTCCGTCAGCAAGCATTGAAACAACCAACGCAACGGGAATACGTGTACCTTTTACGCAAGGTTTTCCGTGCATTATTTCCGGGTCGGAAGATATCAATGTATAAACTTGGTTTCTACTCATAAAATTTACGATGCTAAAAACGAATTTCCACAACCGCATGTTTTGGTTGCTTTCGGATTACTGAACACAAATCCTTTTCCGTTTAATCCATCGGAGAAATCGAGAATGGTTCCACCGAGATAAAACATATTTTTCGGGTCAACAAAAATTTTCACACCGTGTTGTTCAAGAATAATGTCACTTTCTTTTTGAATGTCATCGAATGCGAACATATACGAAAACCCCGAACATCCGCCGCCTTTTATTCCAACGCGCAATGCGTGATTCTCTGCGATGTTGTTTTCCATTTTTATTTTTTGAACTTGCACCGCCGCTTTCTCCGTAATATAAATTTCCTCTTGCGAAACCGTTGGCTGTGAAAGTGTTTCTTGAATGACTAATGTGTTTTCCATAGGACTATATAATATTTGAGACGATGACATTTAAAGGATTACTGATAATATTTCTTACAAAACGAATTTTATATTACTTGGTTCTATATTTTTTTTCTTTTAAAATTGAATAGTTGATTATTTTTTCCCGATGCATACTAACCTGGTTCCTAATCGGAAAGATAAAGATACAGGGGAAGTAGGTACTAAAACACGCAAAATATACGACAATAATCGAAGAACTCTCCATTGGGGATAATAGCAAATAGAATTGTATAAATCTATTCCTTTTACAGTGATATCATCAAAATTAGATTTTTTCATTTCTAATTCGATTTCATCTGGAGAAATCTCAAATTCGGGTAGTTCGTAAATTTCGAAGTTAGAAAATTTATTTCTGAGAAATTCCCAAATATTTACCAAAGGATGAAGTTTGTTGGGAAATGCTACAACTGTATATCCTCCTTTTTTCGTGATTCGGTTCATTTCCGATAATAGTTCAATTCTGTAGTTTTCGTTTGAGTAATGTTCTATAACACCACTATTAAAAACGACATCGAAAGTTTCATCTGAAAAACCAGTGTTAAAAAAATCCCCTTGAATGATATCTAGTTCTAATGGTCTTCTTAAAGTCATTTCGTAGTTTTCTTTTGCATTTTTTAAATTCCTCAATGGTATTTCATAATAATCAAATGCAGTTACCTTATACCCCATAAATGCCAGATACAATGAGTCTATTCCTCTACCACAACCTAATTCTATAATCTTTTTTTCACTTGAGTTAGGAATTAAACTCTCAAGTAATTTCATAAAATCTTGGTGTTTTAATCGAGATAAGTATTTCGGATATGAAGTTTGATAAAAATTTCGATTGTTTTTAAAAACATTTCCCCATGCATTAGTTACATGGTTTTTGTCATAGATATTCGATTTAGAAAAATATTTCATTATGCCTCAATCTCTAACTTTTCTGTTTGAATATCAAGTGTTTTCAACGTGGATTGAATCGTATTCACTTCTTCTTCAAAAAAAGTTTCTCCGCATTGTGTGCAAACCCACGCGGGAATCGAATCAAACGTTAAGTGATAACCTTTTCGATGAACGTCGAAATGTGTAGTTTGTTTTTTCATTGTGCCTTGCAAAATAAACATTCCATATTATTTTATTTGGTGTAATGGAGATTGTAATTTTTCTATTAGAAAATCCAAACTACAAATATCAAATGTCAAATAAAATCCTAATTACAAATTACAAACCAGTGATTAAATTTTAGAAATTGATATTAGGAATTTGTTTGTTATTTGAGTTTTGAAATTTGAATTTTGCATTCTATTCCTCATCGTGAATTGTCGTTTCAACTTTTGTTTTGCCGTTTTCTTTTTCTTTGAATTGCAGCAATCCATTGCGAATAGTATTCCACGAAAGCGTTGCGCATTTTACGCGAACGGGAAATTCCAAAACGCCTTTCAGCGCGGAAAGTTCTTCGTAATCGCCGTCATCGGAAAACTGCTTCTCCCCTCTCATCATCGCTTTGAACGAATCAACAAACAGCAACGCTTCATCAATTGTTTTGCCTTTGATTGCATCCGTCATCATTGATGTTGACGATTGACTTATTGCACAACCTTTTCCTTTAAAACGAATTTCGTCTATCTTTTTTTCGTTGTTGAATTTTAGAAATAAGCGAACGTCATCGCCGCATGATTCGTTGTAACCGCGTGTTTCAATATCAGCATTTGCAATTTCGCCAACATTGTGCGGCTCTTTGTAATGCTCGAGAATTATTGTTTGGTAGAGTTCGTTGAGTTTCATAACACTTCTAAATGGAGCCCACTTCCAAAGTGGACTCCATTTTCATTTTGCAAATGAAAAAACTTCTTTCACTTTTTTAAGCGAAGCAACAAGCGCATCTAAATCTTCTTTCGTATTGTAGATGTAAAAACTTGCGCGTGCAACTGCTGGGACACCGAGCCAACGCACAAGCGGTTGTGTGCAATTATGTCCCGCGCGAACACAAATTCCGTCTTCATCCAAAATTGTTGAAACATCGTGCGCGTGAACATCGGCGATGTTAAATGAAACAACTCCGCCCCGTTCTTCTTTCGGTCCGTAGATTTCAATCTCGTCAACTTCTTGCAGAACAGAGAGAGCGTAGTTCGTCAATTCGATTTCGTGCAGGCGAATGTTATTCATTCCGAGCGACGAAAGATAATCAACTGCAACGCCAAGACCAATCGCGCCGGAAATATTTGGCGTTCCTGCTTCAAACTTCCAAGGGATTTCTCGATATGTTGAAACCTCCAACTGCACTTCGGAAATCATTTCGCCGCCGCCCATATACGGAGGCATCGCATCGAGTAGTTCTTTTTTTCCATAGAGACAGCCGATTCCCGTTGGCGCACACATTTTGTGTCCGGAAAAAACAAGAAAATCGCAATCGAGTTTTTGCACATCAATAGCAGAATGAGGAACTGTTTGTGCGGCATCGAGTAATACTTTTGCTCCGTAAGCGTGTGCGAGTGTAATTATTTTTTCTACCGGGTTGATTGTGCCGAGTGTATTGGATGAATGCACGACGGAGACAAATTTTGTTCTTTCTGAAATCAATTGTGGAAGTTGTTCGATGTCTAACATTCCCGGTTCGATGAGCGGAATAAATTTCAACTTCGCACCGGTTTGTTGCGCTATCAATTGCCAAGGAATTAAATTGGAATGATGTTCCATTGGCGTGAGAAGAATTTCATCACCTCGACGTAAATTCGCTCGTCCCCAACTGCTTGCAACGAGATTGATTGCTTCCGATGCGTTGCGCGTAAAAATAATTTGTTCCGTGTGCGCGTTGATAAACTTCGCAACTTTTTTTCGCGCGAGTTCGTACGCTTCCGTTGCTTCGTAACCGATGGAATACACGCCGCGATGAACGTTTGCATTATACATTCTGTAATATTCATCCATTGCTTGTATCACGCACAGCGGCTTTTGCGATGTTGCCGCGCTATCGAGATATACAAGCCTTTTTCCATTCACTTGTCGTTGAAGAATGGGAAAATCGTTTTTTATTTTTTCTGGGTTGAACATAAATTTCTAAAGATAGAGATGCATAACACTTCTACAGCACTTTATTTAGCAGTGTCATACCTTTTCCTTTAGTGAGTTTGGCAGCATCAATAAAAACGGAATACTCTTTTCATATTTCACTTCGTAATAGTTGGCTCCGAGTTGCAAGTTCTTGTAGTATGCTGCTCTGTTGTCCCAATAATTTTTCTCTGAAGTGATAAACCAAGCATTATCGCCAAGTTTCTTTGCCAAAAACCATTTCTCCATTAAACGCGTTGCTCTCCCGTTGCCGTCAACAAATGGATGAATGTTCACAAACGCAAGATGTATGTAGGCGGCGTAGTACAATATTTCCGTTGTTGTCAGTTTGGATTTGAGCAAGATTGCAATGTCGGCGAACAACTTTACTAACTCTTGTTTTACAAACTCCGGTTCAACTGCTAAATAGATTAAGCGACCTTGACTTCGTACTCCAACTTTTACTTTTCGGATTTTGCCGCGCTCCTTTTTTATAAGAATGGTTCGTGTTAATATTTCGTGCGCTCTTAAAATGTTGGCAAGCGTCAATTCGTTTTCTCGTGCGTATTGATATGCGGCAATGAGGTCTTCAATTTCTTTCATTTCTTTTGTCCGTAAGTGCAAGTTAAACTCACTCGCTTTTAAGTACGTGTCAAAATTTACCGTGTTGCCTTCAATGTTGGAAGAATGTACCGCAGAATTTGCAAGATAAAATTTGAAATCCTCAACGGTCTGCGGCTTCTTTTTTATGGAAGCATACGCACTCTCGACATTAACTTTAAGCCGTTTTTTATACTCGTCAAATAAGTCTTGTCGTAAGATTTTTAGTTTCAAAGTCATAGTTTCTCACAGAGATTTGTTTGGAACAAAGTTACTAATAAACGTCATTGGTAATTAGTCATTTGTCATTCGTAATATTTTTCAAACTCAACGCTTTACTAATGACCAATGACAACTGACTAATGACAAATCATTTCACTTCTTCCAATCTCTTTTCAATAAATGTCATTACTTCTTCGCGCACATCGTCAACAGAAATTTGGTCTATCGCTTCACTGAAAAATCCAAGCGTTAAAAGCCTCGTTGCTTCGTTGCGCGAAAGTCCACGGCTCATCAAATAAAATAAATCGTTTTCTTTAATCGGACCGACTGTTGCTCCGTGTGTGCAGCGAACGTCATCCGCTTCGATTTCCAATTCAGGAAGTGAATCCGCGCGCGAACCCGAACTCAATAATATATTTTGATTCTTCTGATACGCATCGGTTTTTTGCGCGCCTTTGTGAACGCGAATCAATCCTTGATATGATGTTTGCGCTTTGTCCGTCAGCACGCCTTTGAACAACAAATTACTGTAGCAATGCGGCGCGATATGTTTTTGCAGCGTGTTGAAACTCATCTTTTGTTCGTTCTCGGCAAAATAAATTCCGATGATTTCTGCATTCACGCCACTTTCTTCGCAATACACTTCCACGTCGTTGTGCGAATGATTTCCGCCGAGTGAAACTTCAATCCACGAAAGCATTGCATCTTTTTTCAACATCGCGCGTTTGAAATTGCGATACAACATATTTTCGCCAAACTCTTGCAGACAAACGTAATTGAGCCGCGCACCTTCACCGATAAATAATTCCGTTGCAGAAGAAATAAATGATTCATTCTGAGAAATTATTTCCGGCGAATTATACGAATCTATAAACGTCAATGAACTTTGCGGCTCGCACACAATAATAAGATGCGGAAAATGCACCGCGTTTGTTTGCGAAATAATAGTATGAGAATGGAGCGGAAGCGTAACGTTGACATTTTTCGGAACATAGACAAACACACCGTTTTCAACCAATGCTCCGTGCTGCGAAACAAATTTTCCATCAGTGATTTGTACGCAATCATTCATAAAATATTTTTCGAGCAGTGATGAATGTTGTTGCAATGCAGTTTTGAAATCGGCAATGATAATTCCG
>VGWC01000102.1 GCA_016873775.1 Ignavibacteria bacterium
AGAGCGGCGATTTTTCCTTCGGGCAAATTTGCAAATGCGGCATATTGGATAGAGGATTCGATGTTCACTTCTTCCGATTATTATATGCAATCACTCTCGGATTGGGTGAAGAAATTTAACGCAAAGAAAAATATTGATTCCTATTTTGGGACGAGTTGGAATAAACTTCTCGCAGAAAAGGAATACAACACACTCTGCGATAGTGATGATGCGAAGTACGAGAGCGATGAAGATGGCTTGGGATTAATGTTTCCGCACGTGATTCAGGGAAAAGAAAAAACTCCGAAAACGAAATCGTATTATGAAGCATTTTATACTTCCCCGTTTTGCAATGATGTTCTGCTGCAATTTGCAAAAGAAACGATAGAGAATGAGCAACTTGGTTCACGTAACGTAACAGATATGTTGTGCGTTAGTTTTTCTGCAAACGATTATGTTGGTCATAATTACGGACCGCATAGTCAAGAAGTAATGGATATAACAATTCGCACGGATAGATTGTTGGAAGATTTTTTTTCATATCTCGATAAACGAATTGGGTTAAAGAATTGTCTTATTACACTCACTGCAGACCACGGTATTGCACCGATTCCCGATTATGTGAAAACCCGTTTCCCTAACGCTGATGTTGGAAAAATAACTCCGAAAGAAATTCGGTTTTTCACTGAACGATTTCTCAATAATACTTTCGGAACATTTTCAGATACAACACACTGGATTGATTTCGTTATTCATCATAACATTTATATTTCCGAGAAAGCGTGCAGAATGAAAAATATTTCCATCGAACAAGCGGCAAACATTATTCAAGATTCGTTATTGCAAATGACAGAAATCGGTGACGTGTTTCGAAGTGATGAATTGAAAAACGGTTCACGACAAACTCCGTTTTATACGAAACTGAAAAATAGTTTTTATGAAAAAAGAAGCGGAGATGTATTTTTTGTGATGAAGCCCTATTATCAGGAAAACAGAGGTTCCAATACGACACACGGTGCGCCGTATCATTACGATGCTCATGTTCCACTCATATTTTTTGGAAAAGGAATTTCAAAAAAAGAATCAAGTGAAGATTGCGCACCGATTGATTTAGCAACAACGCTTTCTTCATTACTGGGAATTGAATTTCCACCGATGAACGAGGGGAGAGTGTTGGAAGTTTCTACAAAAAGGTGAATGGTTGTTTGTTACACGTTAATTGTTATTTGCAACGTGTTTTCCTAATAACTTATAACGATTAACAAATAACTTTCAGAACGCATTAAACTTCTTTCTTCTGTTCCGAATATAATCCACAAAAATAAATTCGCCGAGATTGTTGAGGTGAGAATAATACGCGCGACCTTTGTTTGCCTGAGTAAGTTCTTCGACAAAGTTGATGAGATACGGGTCGTGGGCAATCATAAACGTGCTAATCGCAATTTTTTCTCGTCGGCATTGCATTGCTTCATCAATTGTTTTGTTCACAATGCGCTGGTCAAGTCCAAATGGATTTTTGTAGAGTGTTCCGTTTTCTTCAAACATCGCCGAAGGTTTTCCATCCGTTACCATAAAAATTTGTTTGTTCACGTTTCCTTTTCTTCGCAGCAAATGGCGCGCAAGTTCAAGTCCCGCTTTGGTGTTGGTGTGAAATGGACCGACAGAGATAAACGGAATTTCTGCAAGTGAAACAAGTGCTGCATCATCGCCAAAGACAACACACGCGAGATAATCTTTCGGAAATTTTTGTTGAATGAGTTCTATGAGTGCGAGCGCGACTTGTTTTGCCGGTGTAATTCTATCTTCGCCGTAGAGAATCATCGAATGAGAAATATCGAGCATTAACACGGTTGCGCACGATGTGAGATGTTCCGTTTCGTACACTTCCAAATCGTCTTCACGCAAACGGAAATCGTCAATGCCTTCGCGTTTCAATGCGTTGGACATTGTCGAAGGCAAATCAATATTCTGAGGTGAATCGCCGAACGTATATTTTTTTGTTTCACTGAGTCGCTCGATTCCTTTTCCCGTATAGGGAGTATCGTGAACGCCAATCGTTCCTTTTTTGAGCGAAGAAAAAATTTCTTTCAGTGCATCTCTTCTGATTTGTTGAATTCCTTTTGCTGTCAAAGAAGGAACGCCGTCAATCTCTTGAATGATTCCTTCTTCTTTGAGTCGTTCGATTAGATCTTCGAGCGTCATTCCATCGGAAAAAATCCCATATTCTTCTGCAAGTTGACGAAGCCACTCCAATGCTTTTTCCACATCGCCGCTTGATTGCAACGTAAGATAACTGAACAACGAAACGAGTTGTTTCAATCGTTGTTCATCTGTCTGCGAATCTGGTCGCCATTTGGAATAGGAAAGTTTCATTGCTTATAGAATTCGTCATTCCGAATTTGATTCGGAATCTGTTACAAATCTTAAAATTTCGTTTCTAAAATACTGCATAGAATGAGAAGAAAAAAGAGATTTGAAAGCCAAAAAGTAAAGTAGTAATTTAATCTCCGAAAATTTATTTCTCACAACTTGATAGAAAAAACAATGCAATAATTATGAAAACTAAAGAACTCATTTTAGAAAAAATACGAGCGTTGCCTCAGGAAGCACTGCCTAATCTTACTCATTTGCTCGATAGCAAAAGAGATTTCATTATTTTTAATCTAACGTCCGTGATAAAATTATGTCTGTAAAAAAATAATTCTACTTTCCCGGCTTTATATTCATTTGATGAAATGTAAATGAAAATATGTCTGCCGCTTCTTCTATCTGAACGGATGTTGGTTTCCCAGCACCGTGTCCTGCTTTTGTTTGAACGCGAATCATGACGGGGTTGGTGCCGGTATATTTTTCTTGCAGCGTTGCAATATATTTGAACGAATGGGACGGAACGACGCGGTCATCGTGGTCGGCTGTTGTTACCAGTGTTGCGGGATATTTTTTATCAGAAATATTATGGAGCGGAGAATATTTATAGAGTGCTTGAAATTGTTCGGAATTATCGCTTGAACCATAATCGGAAACCCACGCCCAGCCGATTGTGAATTTGTGAAATCGTAACATATCCATTACTCCGACTGCCGGAAGTGCGACTTTAAATAAATCAGGTCGTTGATTAATCGTTGCGCCGATGAGTAGACCGCCATTCGAGCCGCCTTGAATTGCGAGGTATGAGGAAGATGTATATTTTTCTTTAACTAAATACTCGGCAGCAGAAATAAAATCATCAAATACGTTTTGCTTTTTTAACTTTGTTCCTGCTTGATGCCAATCTTCACCGTATTCCCCTCCGCCGCGTAAGTTTGCCTGTGCATAAATTCCACCGTTTTCTAACCACACGAGCCGCGAAATACTGAACGAAGGAGTAAGAGAGATATTAAATCCTCCATACCCATAAAGAAGAGTCGGATTTTTTCCATCCAGTTTTGTTCCTTTCTTCATTGTAATAAACATTGGTACCGAAGTTCCGTCGTAACTTTTGAAAAAAACTTGTTTCGTTTCGTAATTATCAAAAGAGAAATCAATTTCAGGTGAACGAAAGAGTGTTGATTGTTTTGCTGAGATATCGTATTTAAAAATCGTACTGGGATATACAAACGATGTGACGGAATAAAATACGAACGTATCTTCCTTTTTTCCGCCAAAACCACCTACCGTGCAAAGCGTCGGTAGGTGTATTTCATTCTCTAATTTTCCTTGGTAATCGTATTGGTACACCCGATTACTCGCATCCTGCATATATACTGCAAACATTTTCTCTCCGGCGGTTTGCACAAAACTTAATACCTCTTTTCGTTCAGGAATAATTTCTTTCCAATTTTTTTCTTCAGGATTTGCCGGGTCAATAAGGACAACTTTTTGATTTGGTGCATTCTTATTTGTCAGACATAAAAGTTTATCGTCTATGTTGTCAATAATATTTACATCATCATCAAATGTAACAACAATCGGTTTCCATTCGGTCTCGCCTTTTTTTTCATCACGAACAGAGAGCGCGTTTCCGTTTGAACCTTTTTGAAATGCTGAAAGAATAAGAAATCGTTCATCTTCTGTAATGGAAATCCCGAAATTACGAAATGCATTTTCTTTATCTTCATACATCAGTTTATCGTCTGTTTGAGATGTTCCGAGTTTATGATAATATACTTTATGGTATTCATTTTTTGCAGAATATGTTGTTCCTTCAATTTTCGGCGGGTCATACGCGCTGTAATAAAATCCGTCATTGTGCCACGTAATTCCCGTGAACTTTGCCCAATTAATTGAATCACTCAATTTCTTTTTACTCTCAACATCCAGCACAAAAATTTCTCTCCAATCCGAACCGCTGCGCGAAATAGAATACGCAAGATATTTTCCATCGTTTGTAAACGATTGCCCACTTAACGCAATAGTTCCGTCAGCTGAAAATTTATTCGGGTCGAGAAGAACTTCCGGTTGCGCATCTAAATTTTTTTGAACATAGACTACGCTCTGATTTTGAAGCCCATCATTTTTAGAATAGAACCATTGTTTTCCTTCTTTGTAAGGAATACCGTATTTCGGATAATTCCAGATTTTGGTCAATCGTTCTTTCAGTTGTGTACGAAATGGAATTTTTTCCAGATAGGAAAACGTAACTTTATTTTCTTCGGCTACCCATTCTGCCACTTCTTTGGAATCTAAATCTTCCATCCAACGATAAGGGTCCGAAACTGTCGTTCCGAAATATGAATCAACATGTTCAATTTTTTTTGGTTGCGGATATTTGTACGGTTGAGAATGAGAAAAGGAAATGAATAAAATTGAGAATAAGCAGGAAAGGATGAGAAGTTTCATAAGTTTTTCAGTTAAGTGGAAAAAAAATCGGGGCAATATAAACGGAAAGTGGGTTCATTTCCAATTTTTTTACTAAGGAGTAACAAAGGGAATTTGGGTTAGAATGTTCCGAGGTGTAAAGCTTCAATTTTGAATTTAGGAGTGAGCAAAATTCGATATCAAATAAGTATGAATTTCGTTATTCTCTAACTGTTGCAGTTAATTATTCAAAACAAAACCTAATCTTCCTCTCTTCCCGGAACAAAAATACTCGAAATCATATCTTTGTAAGAAATTTTATTCTCCATTTCATCGCGGGCAATTTTGGAAAATTGATGAAGTCCATCGAGAACAAATTCCATCGTTGAAGCAAGCACTTCCGTATCGCGCTCATTCACTTTCATAAATTTCTTTGCAACGTCTTTTAGTGTTGGAACTTGTTCGAGTGAGACAAAAAAATCTTCTCCGTTCATTTCATCGGAAAGTTCAAGACGATTTCCGGTTTCAAACCAATGCACAATCGTATCAAATTCCGTTTTGCGCGATGAGGAACGAGTTTCGCTGCGTTGGTCCAATCCGTGTTCAGTTTTTCTTGCAGTCGGGTCGGGAAAATAAAATTTAAAAACTTCGCGCACTGCTTTTCCCACCATCGCTTTACTCACTTTCGTACTTCCTTCTTGTTCGCCTTCAAACACGAGTTCCATTTTTCCCGTCATCGAAGGAAGCACACGCTGCAAATCGCAAATACGCGGAACAATTTTCGTTTCGTTATTTAAAATTGCACGTCGTTCTGCATTCGAAATTAAATTTTCCATCGCTGAAATTGTGAGCCGCGCACTCACACCGGATTTTTGGTCAACGTATTCACTCTTGCGTGCTTCAAACGCAATGGATTCGATAATTTCCTTGAAG
>VGWC01000103.1 GCA_016873775.1 Ignavibacteria bacterium
AGAAGAACTTGTTCCTCCGCTTGAAAAAATTTTTGAACATACGACTGTTGCAGGTTTTCCCAAAGACGCAGGAACGCTTGTGGATTCGTTTCTCTTTGTTGGAACGTTCAACGGCGAAGTGAAAGTGTATAACATTACAAACGGAACATCATACGGATATTTTGATGCTGGAGTTGCAGTCAGTGGTGCGCCAACGGTTGATGGATTTCGGATTTTCATTCCGCTTGTGAAAGACCAAAACTCGCTTGTCGCTTATGATTTGCAAGACAAACATATTGATTGGAAAATAAATATTGGAAATATTGAATCATCGCCGCTTGTGTTTCAAGAGAATATTTTTGTTGTAACAACGGATAGTAAATTGTATTCTCTCAAAAAACGAACAGGAGAAATCAATTGGACGTTTGAAGAAAAAACAAAAAAGAGTGGAAGCCGCGCGCATTGTTCTGTCGTGAGCGATGGATTTAATTTGTATTTCGGCAATGACGAAGGAATAGTGTATTCCGTTGGTATAGATTCGGGAAAACAGCAATGGAAGTTTGATGCAGAAGGAAGTATTTTTTCTTCGCCGACAATTTTTGAAAATAAAATTTACTTTACGACGACAAAGGGAAATGTGTATGTTCTTTCTCTCGATGGAACGTTGCAATGGAAAAAGAATATGGATGTTCCTTTGTATGCTACTGTTGGCATTGGGCAACATTCACTACTTGTTGCGACTTCGGATGGAAAAATTGTTTCGCTCAATCGTATCAACGGAGAAACGGAATGGGAATTTCAAACGAAAAGTGTTATCAATGTAACTCCGCTTGTACTTGGAAATTTTGTCTATGTTGGAACGACAGATAAAAATTTATATGCGCTTAATATTAGTGATGGTTCGGTGGCGTGGAATTATCCGCTCGAAGGTCGTGTGAAAACAAATCTTCTTGCAAGGAAAAACTACCTTGTCGCGTTTGTCGAAGATAGAACGATTTTGATTTTTAAAGGAAGAGAAAGCAAAATATTTTAGCTATGAATTACGATTGTTTGTTAACTGACAACGAAGAAAATTCTTTCTGCGAACATCAGCGAGATTTGCGGGAGACAATTTCCCGCAGATTGCGCAAATTATCGCAGAGGAAAAGTTTAAAGCATACTTTTTTTAGAAAACTTGCGTTGTTTGCATTGATGTATGTAGGATTATATTCTCCACAAGTCTTTGCGCAAGATTCATCGAAGCAAAACAGCAATCATTTTTCCCGATTGTGGAGTATTGATGCAAACAATATTTCTCCCGATTTGAAAATGAAAATGGATTTGCATCCGATTCCCATTATTGAAGAAAGTAAATTGCGTATTCCTATATCAACGTACATAGTCGGAGCGAGCGCAATCATTTCCGGTGGAATTGCCGCATCTGCTAAACTTCATTCCGATAAATTATACAAGGAATATCTCAATGAATATTATTCTACTGGAAATATCAATGCTAAAAAACGAAACGATGTTAGAAAATTCGATACGCTATCATCCATTACACTCTTCGCGGCTGAAATCGGTTTTGTGTACGTCGCTTATTCTTTGTTAAATTATTAAGAAAATAAGTTCAGAAATATTATGTAAATATTATTTTTTTACTTTTATTTTTACCAGTTTAATTGTATGGGATAGTAACCTTAAGGGTATAAGTATTTATTAAGTCAATAATGATATAGCATCAATAGGTATTATTGTTTTATCGGGTGAAAGTGACGATAGAACAATTTTAACAAATATCGCTTTCGAAATCATTTATCAAAGGAATTGGTAAAATGCTTCAAATTAATCGTCATTATTTAAGTGCCATGTTATTGATATTTGGACTTTTCACTTTATGGATACGATGTGAAAGTCAGGATCTTCGAAAATATCAAAGGAAATCAATTACATCAATCGGCGCAGTTTTATATAAAACTATGCCCGATAAAAATGTAACTGATATGGTTGTGAATCGCATGAAATTTCATCTTGAAATTCCGCGATTCGATTACAATGAAATCTCTTCGACTGCCGTTCAGGACTTTGTCACGAAAGCCCGCACAACAGACCTCTCTCCAGAAAAAATCTCCGAATCCCTCGACCAAACAATTGTTCCTCAAATCACACAAGCATTGAGTGCTGTTGCAGAAATCCGTGCGAGAGGAAATCAAAAGGAGGAAGATTTGGCGAGGGCTGCTGTTGATAAAATGAAAGGCAGTGGATTAACTGCAGATGATATTTTGAAGGTTATGAATTCAGCGTATCTATATCTGCCTGTTGTTACAGAATATTCGGAAACACCAAGTGGAAATACTCTAAAATCAAATATCAAAGGGTATATTCTTTGGTATAAAATAAATGTTGGTTCCGATTTGCTTGCAAAGACGATTTTATTGAAGGATGCGTCAACACTTCAAGAAGGAATGGGTGATGGTGATATCAATAAAAGCTACAAACTCAAAAAGAGAGAAGTAGGTGGTGGGGATTATGCGAGACTTATTGCTATCAACACTTGGGTAAAGAACCTCGCAGTGGCGATGAAAAATATTTCCGATTTCAAACTTTCTGCCGAAGTGAAAGAAGTAGAAGGGTCTAACGTTCTTGCTGGATTAGGTGATAAGGAAGGATTAGGACTAGACGATGGTTATAACATTGTGGAGTTTGAACAGGATGATTCCGGAAATGTTAAAATTCAAGAACGCGGATTTTACCGAGTAGATAAAATCGGTAACAATTTTGAAAGTGCAACGAATCTTTCAACGTTTCATAAATATTTAGGTGGAACTCCTGAACGGGGAATGATAATTATGGAACGACCTCGACTGGGAATTGATATTACGGTGAGGCCAAAATTTTTTACTGCTAAGATTCCTCGGTATGCGACGCCCAAGAATTTAGGTTTCGTCTCATATGAAAATCCAGAAGATTTCAACAATATAGACGAACATGGTTTTATTTTAAGTGAAGACGCAAAATCTGGAATGGGAATAGATATCAATTTTAACGGAAATATCGCTAAACTTACAGGAGTGCGACAATTGTTTTTGAATGTTGATATTGCGCTCGGTTTTCCGAATGCATCAATTGATGCGGATGCTCTGAGTGGAGCATCAATCGCCCCACTAATAATCAGCGGATATTTAGGACCAATGAAAAAACTCTGGTTCGGAAGTTCAAACCTTAATCTTAGCGCGAGCGGAGGGATAGATATTCTTCGATTAACAAATACTGGAGCGAAGAAGGGTGACCTTGATAATATCAGTCTTTATTCTCCGGGAGTAAAAATTAATGCAGGTTTCGAATTTCTTCTTTCCTCAGATTTGAGTATTGGAATTGATGCCGGATACAAAATAGGATTATCACCACTCGCTGCAACCTTGGCTATCAAAGATGGTCAAGAATATGATTTAACAACGGAAACAATCGGCAATACTCTTGTGGTGGAAAGTGATTATTTCAAAGATTTGAATTTTTCTGGTTTAAATATTTCAGCAGGTGTATCATACGCATTGCCGAGTTTGCCATTTGATCCGTTCGCATTTCTTAGTGCAAAAACAATTGATTATTAATAACTATATTTTTTGAAAGGTAAGTAAATTATGTTAACCAACTTAAAGAAAGCAATCCTAATTTCAACAATTTTCGTTGCGGTGTTTTATCAATTTGGTTGTGGTTCATCTCCTTCTATTTTAAAGTTGTCAGATCTTGATCCCAATTTCAGAAAATTCGAAGGCAATCGTGATTATGATAACGTCACAGACAGCGTCGAATATGTGAATTTGGGAAAAGAAAGTTATGATAACATTTTTAAAGAAGCAGCGATAATTAATGCGACGGTACGGCAATTGAATTTTACAATAGATGCCATTGATAAGAATCCTTCTAAATTTGTAAAAGGTTCAGAAGGGTTCGAATTTGCATTGGCTGCGGTAACTTTTGGAATTAACGCATTACCAAAAATGAAAGAAAGTGCTTCCAAAATTCTTAATGGTTTAACTTCACTCAATCCGGTAAACGATTTTTCTGGATTGGATGCAACGAAAGCACCGAAGGCAGTTGATGGAATTAGTCAAACTAAATCTAATTTAGAAAATGCCGTAGCTGAGATGGATAAACTTATAGGGAAAATAGGAAAACTAGAAACTCAATTTAAGTAAAGTCGTTTGTTATGCCCAAGCATTTTTGGTTCTGTTTTCATAAAGATAAAAAATTTGCTTGGGCATAAAGTTTTGTGGGTCTTTATTTGAAAAGTTTTCTATTGAATTTTACCAACGGATGAATTAATTTGTAATGATATAGTTCAAAGTAATCTCTTGAAGAAGAGAATAGTTCTTTTTTATTTTCTCTTTTTTGGGGTATTACTTTACCCGTCTTGTAAGATTTCTCCAACAGAATCTTCTTGGAAAATTTCTTCTGCACCTCAGCAAGGATTTAATGAGCATAAACTCGATGAATTGACTACGAAAATTCAATCTGGGATTTATAAGGAAATTCACAGCGTACTTATTGTTCGAAATGGATATTTAGTGTATGAGAAATATTTTCATGGTTATTCAAAAGACAAAATTCAACGAGTATATTCCGTTACAAAATCAGTTACTTCGCTGTTAGTTGGAATTGCAAATGACAAAGAAAACATCACAAACTTCAACGCAAAACTCCTAAGTTTTTTTCATGAGTATGGAACTATTGCTCATCTGGATTCGAACAAACGAACTATACGATTGGAAGATATTCTCACAATGAGAGCAGGTTTTACTTGGAATGAACAATCTGCTCCTTACGGAAGTTCAAATAATCCAGCAATCCAACTTTCAATGAGTTCTGATTGGATAAAGTACGTTCTCGATGTACCGATGTCATATATCCCGGGAACACATTTTACCTACAATAGTGGTTGTTCGATATTGTTATCTGGAATCTTACTCAAGACAACGAATAAACGTGCTGACGTTTTTGGGTATGATCATATATTTTCTAAATTAGGAATAGTAAACTATGCTTGGGATAATGGACCGAAGAATATTACTAATACGGGATGGGGATTATATCTGAAACCCCGTGATATGGCAAAGATTGGTCAGTTGGTTTTGAATAGAGGAACTTGGAATGGAAAACGAATTGTTTCAAGTGCTTGGATTGATTCTTCCACGACAAAGTACGTAACACTACAAACAAATCCGTACAGTTATGGTTATCAATGGTGGTTGCTTCCGCTTGATAGTACTACAACACATACACCGACACCCAATGATATTCGTTTTGCTTGGGGATATGGTGGACAATTTATTTTTGTTATTCCATATTATGATTTAGTGGTTGTGAGTACAGCATGGAATCCATCTGGCGATGATGATTTGTTGACAATACAATTTATGAAAGAGTACATTATTAAGGCAATTCAGTAATTTTATTTTCATCAATAATTACACTTATGAAAAACATATTTTATTTTACACTCGTTTTCCTTTTTTCCTGCGCAACAAAATCAATAGTCGCACAAAATTCACCACGTTCAATGCAAGCAACGTTTGTCGAAAGTTATTCTCCGACGGAAGTTTCAATTCGAGCGTGGGGAATCGGAAGCGATGTTGACAACGCGGAACTTGATGCTAAGA
>VGWC01000104.1 GCA_016873775.1 Ignavibacteria bacterium
CGAGCAAGTTGCAAATGTTCGTCGGATTTTTTTCGAAACGAAATAAAATACGCCGTTGCAGAAATGAGGATGGAAATGAAACTGAAAATGATGAGCGAGCGACCAAGCATGGGAAAAGTGTAAATTGCAAGGTGCAAGTTAGCGTTCCGGAATTAAGATACGCAAATTTGCACCAGTAGGTATGTTTAAAGAGTTTTCTTGATTTGTTCAGAATTCCCCTCATATTTTGACGGACATTTCGTAAGTATATCCTTGGCATGAAATACACCTTCGGAATAACGTCCTTTGACAACAACCGCTTCTGCAAGTTCAAAATTATTGGGTTTTGCTCCATCGTATATTACTTTGGTTTCTTGACCTTCGTCGTCTTTCATATAGAAGATAAATTGATTGTTTTTTGAATCGTAGAACGATTCTTTTTCCTGGACGCACGCGCCTTTTATTTGTATCAGTTTTCCTTTTTCCTTTGCCATAGTTATGGTGCCGTATTCAATTTTGCTTTCCAGAAAATTCATTGCAAGAAAAACAAGAATCGTTACGATAGCAATGCTGCCGAGGATGATTTTAAGTTTCATAATGAATGGAGATTTTATTTGATTGATTGTTCGATTTCAGAAACTCGTTTATCTAATTTCATTAAGTATCCAAATATTCCAAACCAACAGAGAAGAACAATCGTCATTACGATATAGAGTTGGTTTTGCGAAAAAAATTCGTACATAGTTTTTTTATTTACAATATAAATAGTGAAGTTCTGTTGCTCAACATTCAGAAGAAGTTTTCAATCCGTTGTCTGAAATTGAACAATAATTACGAAGAAACGTTCTCGTGAACATGTAATAGCAGTCGTTCTGTTTTTACTCGCAAATTCCAGATCCAATAAAAAAGTGCGACAAACGCAAGTGAAGAAACATAGAATAGAACACGCATATTGGTTGCCATCGCTTTCGATTCGAAGAGTGGACCTTTCCCCTGCGAATCGCCTGCAGAACCGGGATGAAGTCCTGCAGTAATGCGTGGCATAATAAAAATAAAAAACGGAACGGTAAGTCCTGCAATAATGGAATATGCAGCGGATAGTGATGCGCGTTTTTCTTCATTTTCAACGGAGGACCGGAGCGCAAAATACGCAGCGTATATAAGTAACAAAATAAATATCGAAGTTTGTCGAGGATCCCAATTCCAAAATGCTCCCCAATTAAATTTTGCCCATATTGCACCGGTAACTGTTGCAAGCGCGCAAAACATTAATCCTAATCCCGCCGCTGTTACGGATTTTATATCGTTGTCCAGATTTTTGGTTCGCAAAAACTGAACTGCATAAACTAATGAAGTGAGAAATGCAACAACACTTACCCAAGCGGTGGGAACATGAAAAAATATATTGCGCGCTTTTTCTTCTAAAGCCGGAATAATAGGAAATTCGTACCAATGCTGTGGCGAAGGCACCATCGGAAATGCAAATCCTGCGATAATGATGAATGTAATGAGACTACCAAGGAGGTATTTGAAAAACGTGTGTTGCAAATCTTTGAAAAAAAATATTGGTAAAAAAGTTGCGCTTTGTACTTGTATCGTCTTCCCCATCTATTCGCTAATCTTTCCAGATAACATCAAAAAGCAAATTGGCAATAATAAAAACGGTGATAAGATACGAAATTAAGATTTGAAAATTTCCGCTCGCTTCAGTGAACGTTGCTCCTTCGACTGCAAGTTTTGTAGCGTCTATTACAGTAACAAGTAAGGGAAGCAAAATGGGAAACGATAAAACAGGATAGAGAGTTCCCTTCGTGTTTGCCTTGGCAACAATCGCCGCAAGAAGTGTTGATGACACAGACAAACAGAATGTTCCCAATGCCATCGTAAGAAGAAAAATTGCATAATTGCGAATAAAAAATTCCGGCAGAAAAAAAAAGTAGAGAAGTACGGTAAATACATTCAGAGCCAAAAGTAGTACGACATTGAAAAATATTTTCCCGTTGATAATTGCAGAAGAATGCACGGAAAGTTGTAACAATAGCGTAGTTCCTCGTTCTTCTTCACTAACAAATGTCCGTGAAAGCCCCGACATACTCGCAAAAAAAACGACAATCCATAAAATTCCCGCAAGGATAAACGGCGACGGGTTTTCTGATTGAATGGCAAATATTATAATCGTAATCGTAGTAACAACAAACATCAATAACGCATTGAGCGCATATCGTGTTCGTAATTCGGAACGAACATCTTTTAAGAAAATAGCAATCGCTGACTTCACAATAAAAAAAATACCTTTGTCCAAATGAACTGAACAAAGGCAATAACGGTAAAAAAATTATTACAAGATGAACACAAAACCTGTGGAAAATCCGATGCCCCCGATGTTGATATCTTTCAATTTTCGGGCTTGCGTGTCTGTTGCATTGTCATCAAAACGAAAACCTTGAACCGTTGCAAGCGAAATTTCTCCATTGACGAAAAAAGCAAGTCCATCATCGGGAAGTATATAACGGATTCCTCCTTCGAATGCTAATCCGAAATATGTGTTATAAGTTTTGTGTTTTGGGGGAAATTCCTCTTTCCCGGTAACTGCATCGTCAATCGTTTTTTGAAATTCCGTCGCTGCTCCATAATACCCGAAACCAACGCTCGCATACGGATACACGTTTCCATTCGGTTTGAAAAAATATTTCGGACCAATGGTAACAACATTTTGTTCCCACGCTGCTTTGATTGTCGTTTTGTCTATCGTGGGTTCCGTTCCTTCTTGAATTGTTTTACTTGCTTTTGTAGAAAACGTTTGATATTTGATTTCTATGTTTAAACTATTCATTACGTTAAAGTCTGCTGTTAAGCCATAAATTCCGACATTACTCGTTTTGAAAATAGAATCAAATTGTGGTACCGATGTTGCAAACATTCCAAACCGAAAACCGAGTGATGCGTGTATATGGTCTTTCATCGTTTTCTTTCTGCCGTTTATTAATGGCGCATCTCTCAATGCAGATAAAGAAAGCGAGGATGAATAAAACGAATTGGCTGTTTTAAATTGTGAAAAAGTATACGTTGAGAGTATTAAACTAAGCACTATGAGAGTAATTCTCTTCATACAGATATTCCTTTTGAGTTTTTTACGTTGAAAATTCAACACAATGTTACAAAAATATTTCTAAAAATTCAAATGTCCAGTTAATGTTTTTTATAAAAATGCATCCTCCTTATCGAATACGAAACATTTCCACAAGCCATAAACTGAGTTGCGGAAAGTATGTTACAAACAAAAGTATGATGAACAGCATCGCAAGAAACGGAAGCGTAACTCTATACATTGTCGTCATCGGTCGCTCGAAACGAAAACTTCCGATGAATAAATTCAAACCAAGCGGCGGAAGCATATAGCCGATTTCGAGATTGAGAAGAAAAATAATTCCAAGATGCACCGGGTCAACGCCGTATTGATTTGCAATGGGAATAATGAGTGGAACAACAATAATTATTGCCGAAAAAATTTCCACCATATTGATAACGAGCAAAATGCAATTCAGCAAAACAAGAAACGTAAATTTGTTGTCGATAAACGTGTGAATCCATTCAAAAAGTTTTTGCGGAATTTGTTCGTCAATAAAATAATTTGTTAAGCCAAGTGCAGTTCCTAATACGATAAACATTGCTCCGACAAGCAACATACTTTTTTGCATTACTTTCGGAACGTCGGGAAACAATTTCAAATCTTTGTAAATAAAAACTTCGATTACCAAAACATAAAATGCCATAACTGCAGCGGCTTCGGTAGCGGTAAAAATTCCACCGTAAATTCCTCCGATGACGAGAAACGGAAGCGGAATTTCCCACGCGGATTCTTTGATACAACGCAGAACATTGCTCCACTCAAATTGTATACGCGAAACGTTAGAACGAATTCCTGTTGAAATTGCATACGCGGAAAGTGCAACGACAATCAATATTCCCGGAAGTAACCCTCCGATGAATAGTTTGTCTATCGAAATTTGTGCAACAAGTCCGTACAAAATAATCGGCAAACTTGGAGGAAATAATAATCCCAAACTTCCTGACGTAGTGAGAAGTCCGAGAGAAAATTTTTCGGGATAATGTTCTTTGAGCAACACGGGAAAGAGCAAACCGCCGAGCGCAACAATTGTAACTCCTGATGCGCCGGTGAATGCAGTAAAAATTGCAGCGGAAAGAATTGCTACAACTGCTAATCCTCCGGGAATCCATCCAACAAGCGCTTGCGATAAATTGACAAGTCGTTGCGGTGTTTTGCTTTCTGCGAGAACGTAACCGCCGAATGTGAACAATGGAATGGCTATCAGTGCGGGAAACTCTGCAAGACGCGTAAGTTCTGCGATAACGAAAGCAGGTTCACCTCCAGAAGTGTGAAATAAATACAGCGCCAGCGCACCAATCAGTGAGAATAACGGCGCCCCAAGAATGGCAAGAGCAACAAATGCAATACCTATAAGTATAATTTCCATCAGTTGGAAATTTCTCCTTTTAAAAATTCATAGGAATGGCGAACAACCCGGAGCAGATAATGAAGAGATATTAAACCGAATGTGAGCGGTATAATCATTAAATAATATTTTTTGTGAATATCGAACAGGTCGAGAGAATCTTCATCAAAGCCGGCTTCGAGAAATTGCAGCGCTGCTCGAAGGAGAAGAAAAGCAACAACAGATGCAAACAGATCTACGATGAAGAGCGCGAGATGCATCATTTTGGGCGAAAGCAACCGATTAACGAATTCGATGCCGAAATGTTTTTCTTCTTTTGTTGCGAGAACTGCACCAAGAAAACCAACCCATAATACGAGATAACGCAGGAACGGATCGCCCCAAAGAAATCCGAACGAAAAAAGATTTCGAAGAACTACTTGAAAAAATGCAAGTACTATCATCGCAGATAGCATTGTGATTATGAGAATGCCTTCTATTTTTGCGAGGTATTTTTCGATGGAAAAAATGAGTTTCATTTTGAGATATTGTCATTCGAACAAAGTGAGGAATCTACAAAAAGATTCATCGTCGTTTCTCTACGAGCCGTAGTCACTCCTCGGAATGGCAAAATTATTTTTTACTCTTCGAACGAATATTTCCCACTTCTCTTTCCACGTCATTCAACAACGTTTCATCGAACAATTTTCCGACAAGCAGGCGGCGCGCTTTTTTCCCGATTTCATCGTATTCCGATAAACTTTTTGTATCAACCGCAATAACTTGAATTCCGTTTTTCTTTAACGTCTCGATTGATTTTGCATTATCTTCGCGGGAAAGTTTTGTGAGTTTATTGAAATACGTTTTTCCATTACGGGTAATAATTTGTTGCAAGTCGGCAGGAATTTTATCGAACATTTTTTTTGAGACGACTATTGCTCCCTGCGCATCCGCGAGAGGTAAATCAAGCATATATTTTGTTCGTGTGAACCACTGGAGCGCTACAGCAGCAAGCGGAGAAGTGTACACGCCATCAATTAATTTCGTTTGCAACGATGTGAGAACATCAGTAATCGAAAGCGGAATCGGATGAATACCAATGGTGGTGAACATTG
>VGWC01000105.1 GCA_016873775.1 Ignavibacteria bacterium
GCTCAATCAGAAATCCCGTTTCAAAATTACTGTTGTCAGTCCAGTTTAATGCAACGGAAGTATCAGCAAGGAAAGTAGCAGTTAAATTGGTCGGTGCGGGGAAAGTCGGAGAGCCATTTTTTGCAACATAACTGCTAAAGTTGTGAGACGATTTTGCTCGCACTCGAAAATAATACGTTTGCAAAGTAAGAAAAACTCCGCTCAAAGTTTTTGATGTAATGTTTGCATTTACAGAATCAACAAGTGTGTAATTTGTTCCGTTTGTTCCCTGCTCAATCAAGAATCCCGTTTCATAATTGCTGTTGTCACGCCATTGTAATTGCACTGCAGTATCAGCGAGAAATGTTGCAGTTAAACTATTGGGAGCATAAAAACTGATGTGCAGCGTATCGGAGTTGCGGGAGTATGCGCCGTTGTTTATGTCCGCTCGCGCTCGTATGCGGTAGGAGTAACTGTTGCTAACAGAAAAACTACTGCGGTGTGTATAGGTTGTTGCTCCTTTGTCGGTCAACCCTACTTGTTCAAACGCGGCGTTGTTGGTGCTGAGTTCAATAATAAACTGCACGCGAGGTAAATACTTTTTCACATATTTCCATTGGAGCATAACAGCAGTATCGGCGTACATCGTTGCGCTTACGTTTGTGGGCGCGGGGAGTTTTACATCCGTATCATAGGGATTATCGTTTTCATACTCCTTGCAACTCCAGTTACAAAGGAGGAAGTAAGAAGTAAGAAGGATGAAAACTCGCCGTGGCGAGAGGAAAAGGAAGTTGTTATTCATAAAGTTGTTTTTTTTTGCCATTAATTACACGAATTGGCACGAAAAAAAATCAGTGAAGGACGAAATATAAACCATTCACTTACATTTTACATTGATTATGAAACTTCTTCGATTGATTTCTTCCGCGCATATTCACTTGCCGCTTCGCGAACCCATTTTCCGTTTTCATCGGCGTTGCGGCGGGCTTTCATTCGTTCTGCATTGCACGGACCATTTCCATTTATCACGTTGTAAAATTCTTCCCAATTTATTTCTCCAAAATCCCAATTGCGTGTTACAGAATTAAATTTCAAATCTTTATCGGGCAATGTTAAGTTCAAAATCTTCGCTTGCGGAACGGTGATGTTCACAAATCGCTGACGCAAATCATCGTTGCTTTCCATCTTTACTCCCCAACGCATAAGTTCAGCAGAGTTTGGAGAATTTGCATCCGATGGACCGAACATCATCAACGATGGCCACCACCAGCGATTAACCGAATCTTGCACCATCGCTCGTTGTGCTTCAGTTCCACGAGCAAGCGTTGTTACAATTTCATAACCTTGTTTCTTGTGAAAATTTTCTTCTGAACAAATTCGCAACATCGCTCTCGAATACGGACCGTATGAACTTTTCGCCAGCATTGTTTGATTCACAATTGCTGCGCCATCAACGAGCCAGCCGATAACTCCCATATCCGCCCAACTTAATGTAGGATAATTAAATATGCTCGAATACTTTGCTTTTCCCGCGAGAAGCGCTTCGACCAATTCTCTTCTGTCAACTCCCAATGTTTCTGCGGCGCAATACAAATACAAACCGTGTCCACCTTCGTCTTGAACTTTTGCGAGCAACACTTTTTTTCTCCGTAATGACGGTGCGCGCGTAATCCAATTTCCTTCCGGCAACATTCCGACAATTTCACTGTGGGCATGCTGCGAAATCATTCGTATCAATTGTTTGCGATAACGTTCCGGCATCCAATCTTTTGGTTCAATTTTTTCTCCGCGAGCAATTTTTGCTTCAAACGCTTTTAGTAATTGCGGATTTTCTTCTTCTGCTGTTTTCACTTTTTAAACTAAAATTTTGTGAGCAAAACTATTGAAAGTAGTTCTTTTGGCAAAATAAGTGAAATGGATTCGAGGAGTCCAGCGGTATAGGATTCGAGTGAAATATTTATACACTTAACCACTTGACCACTTGACCACTTGAACCATCGAATCCTCGACCACTTTTTTTCTCAACGCAACTTTATTAATTTTTCCCACAATTTTTCAACTTGTAACTCGCAACTCGCAACTCGCAACTCGTAACTCGTAACTCGTAACTCGCAACTCGTAACTTATATGAACATCGGCATCATCGGTTTTGGAACAATGGGAATCGGCATTGCACAATCTGCTGCAAAAGCAAATCACACAGTGTACGCTTTCGACATTGATAAAAAGTTCCTCAAATCAAATTTTGAAAAACTCAAAAAAGAAATTCAATCGTCAGTTCAAAAAGGAAAATTGACTTCAGAAGTTGGAGAAAAAATTCTTTCGAACATTTACACAAAAACTACGTTAAAAGATTTATCCGAATGTTCAATCATCATCGAAGCAATTGTCGAAGATATAAAAGTAAAAGGCGAACTTTTCAAAGAACTTGATTTGCTCACATCGGAAAAAACTATTCTCGCTTCGAACACTTCTTCAATTTCCATTACATCCATCGCATCGCATACAAAAAAATCCGACCGAGTTGTTGGTTTGCATTTTTTCAATCCCGCGCACATAATGAAATTGGTTGAAGTTGTAAAAGGATTTCATACTTCTGATGAAATTGTAACTGCAACAGTTGAGTTCTCACAATCGCTGGGAAAAATTCCCGTCGTATGCAAAGATACTCCGGGATTTATTGTGAACAGAATTGCGCGACCATTTTACGGAGAAACACTACGATTACTTGGCGAAGGAGTTGCAACAGTTGAAGAAATTGACCGCATCGTAAAACTCGAAGGCGGATTTAAAATGGGACCGTTTGAATTGATGGACTTAATCGGAATTGATGTGAATCTCGCCGTTACGCAATCCGTGTACGAACAATATTTTCACGAACCGCGTTATCGTCCGCATATCATTCAGAAAAAAATGGTCGAATCAAATCAACTCGGAAGAAAAACGGGAAAAGGATTTTATACCTATTGAAAACTCAATCGCATTACCGTAAACGGTAATGCTGAACGAAGAAAGAATCATAAATGATTCTGAAAAACATAGATTTACATCATCCCGATTTATCGGGATTTCTTCGTCCAGCAATACCATTTATGGTATTGTTCAAAAATGAATAAACAAAAAATATTATGAGCCAAGTATTCTACAAAACATTTTACCACATAGTTTGGTCAACATTAAGTCGTCAACCAATAATTACTCCAGAAATTGAAAAAGTGTTGCTCCCATTTTTCGATAACAAAACAAAACGTTATTCTTGCTCATTGTATGGAATTGGTGGAACGGAAAATCATATTCATATTGCTATTTTAATTCCTCCGGCAAAATCGGTAAGCGATATAGTCGGAAAACTGAAAGGAAGTAGTTCCTATTTTCTCAATAAAGAATTGCAAATCACAAAAAACTTTACGTGGCAAGATGGGTTTGGTGTTCTCTCATTTGCAGAAAAAGATTTGAAAAATATTCTGCGATACATTCACAATCAAAAAGAACATCATAAGAACGGAACACTAAATGAAGTGATGGAACGAATAGAAACGGATATTTAACTTCACACATTACCGTAAACGGTAATGCTGAACGAAGAAAGAATCATAAATGATTCTGAAAAACATAGATTTACATCATCCCGATTTATCGGGATTTTTTCGCCCAGCGTAACCATTTATGGTTACGTGAATTGATTTTACTACAAACAAAATTTTCAAATGAACAACAAACTCACCCAACTTCACACTCTCAAACAACAATCACTTCTCGGTGGAGGAGAAAAACGCATTGAAGAACAACATAAAAAAGGTAAACTCACAGCACGCGAACGATTAGAAGTTCTTCTCGATGAAAAAAGTTTCGAAGAAGTTGATGCGCTCGTTGTTCATCGCTCGAAAGATTTCGGTTTGGAAAAAGAACAATATCTCGGTGATGGCGTTGTATGCGGAAGCGGAACAATTGATGGACGATTAGTATTTGTGTTCAGTCAGGATTTTACCGTGTTCGGCGGTTCACTTTCCGAAGCGCACGCTGCGAAGATTTGCAAGATAATGGATATGGCAATGAAAGTCGGTGCGCCAATCATCGGACTCAACGATAGCGGCGGCGCGAGAATTCAAGAAGGCGTTGTGTCGCTTGGCGGTTATGCGGATATTTTTTTGCGCAACACGCTTGCTTCGGGAGTTGTGCCGCAAATTTCCGCAGTGCTTGGTCCGTGTGCTGGCGGCGCAGTGTATTCTCCCGCAATCACCGATTTTATTTTTATGGTGAAGAACACGAGTTATATGTTCGTTACCGGTCCCAACGTTGTGAAAACTGTAACGCACGAAGACGTTTCGTTTGAAGATTTGGGCGGAGCAGTTACACACGCAACCAAAAGCGGTGTTGCACATTTCGCGTGTGAAAATGAAATCGAATGTATGCGCGCGATTAGAAAATTATTCAGTTACATTCCTTCCAACAATATTGATGATGTTCCTACGTATGAAACGAATGTCGAAGATTCGCTGCGGCGAAATGATTTCAATCGCGAAGATGAAAAATTAAATTCCATCATTCCTGAAAATCCGAACAAGCCGTATGATATGAAAGACGTGATTAAACTCGTTGTTGATGACGGAGATTTTTTTGAAGTGCATGAACTCTACGCGCAAAATATTCTCGTTGGATTTGTGCGGCTCGCAGGAAAATCAGTTGGCATTATTGCGAATCAACCATCATCGCTTGCCGGCGCGCTCGACATTGATGCAAGCATAAAAGGCGCGCGCTTTATTCGTTTCTGCGATGCGTTCAATATTCCGTTGCTCGTGTTTGAAGACGTTCCGGGATTCTTGCCGGGAACTGACCAAGAGTGGCGCGGCATAATCAAACACGGCGCAAAACTTCTCTACGCATTCGCCGAAGCAACGGTTCCGAAAGTTACGGTGATTACTCGCAAAGCGTACGGCGGCGCGTATGACGTTATGAACAGCAAACACATTCGCGGCGATTTTAATTTTGCCTATCCCACAGCGGAAATTGCCGTGATGGGACCAAAAGGTGCAGTAGAAATTTTATATCGAAAAGATGTGAACGGTAAAGAAAAATCAGAAGCAGAAAAATTTCTTTCGGAAAAAGAACAAGAGTACCGCGAGAAATTTGCAAGTCCGTACATCGCTGCACAACGCGGTTACATTGACGATGTGATTGAACCAAAAACCACGCGCTCAAAACTCATCCGCGCATTTCAAATTCTCGAAAACAAAGTTGATGTAAATCCGAAAAAGAAACACGGGAATATTCCGTTGTAGAGATGTGAGGAGATGGAGTCCACCTTACTTTAAAATCACCAATAAGTTTTTATGTTTTGTAACAGTTGTTTAGAAAAGGTGGGCTCCATCTGTTCTGTTTTTCCAAGTGAAAGATGGAGTTCACTTTTTCGATTTAGACTGAGAAATTTGCAAATTACTTTGCTGTTTATAAAGTAAAGTGGACTCCATCTCTTCCTATATAAAACAATTCTATGCAACTCTATCCTGAAAGTTATTACCACCTCTAC
>VGWC01000106.1 GCA_016873775.1 Ignavibacteria bacterium
CAGAGAGAAATAAAAAAAAGAAAACGTATGTAAAATTCGGTGAGAAAGATAGTAAGGAAATACGGGAAAAAGTAAAGCGAGAAAGGAAGATTTAGAAAATATTCATTCGTTTTTTTTCAAATTGTTTAATGAAAGTATTTCAAACAGTTGCCAACATTCATTGCACAACGAACTTTTTTTCAAATCAATATCTTCAACGTATGTTGACGAACGCATAACACATTCAAAGTTACGGCAATGATATAAACCGTAGGTGTGTCCAAGTTCGTGAATAATTTCTTTTGCAATCCGCTGCACGTGCAATGATTCATCTGCAGGCATTCCGTAAAACTGATTACAAAGACGGTGTGTAGAAACAACCGTCGCATTGCCTCCAAATTGCGCTTCTCCAAAGACAAACGAGAGAACGGGAATAAATACATCGACATCAACAAGCGCAACACATTTTGTAGAAACCGGCGCGCGTTTCATTACTTGTGTGAGAATCGCAGTGGAATAATATTGTCCGCGTGAAGTGTCGAATGTTTTTTCGATATCGAGCGAATGTTTTTGCAAAGATACAGAGCAACGGAGATTTTTTTCCACTTCATGCAGAATATCACGCAGGGGTGATGCAGAAAGCGTTGTTGCATTGAGAATCGTAATCGTGGAAGTCACGACGGTCTCTTCAGTTCGTATTTTTCAATTTTATTATAGAGTGTTACGCGGTCAATTTGTAAAATTTCCGCCGAGCGTGAAATATTCCAATTGTTTTGTTTGAGAATGGAAACAATATGTTCGCGTTCCATCGCCGCAAGTGAACCAGAAGTAAAATACTGATGATGTTCACTCAATTGAAACGGTAGTTCATCCGCCAGAATCACATTGTTTTTCTTGATAACCATTGCGCGTTCGACAGCATTTTCGAGTTCACGAACATTTCCACGCCAATCGTATTGCACCAACGTATCCATCGCTTCCGCAGAAAATGATGCGACGGGTTTTCCCATAACTCGCGCGTGTTTTTTCACAAAGAAGTTTGCAAGAATCGGAATATCGGATTTACGTTCACGGAGCGGCGGAATAATTATCGTGAACACATTTAAACGATAGTAGAGGTCTTCCCGAAATGTTCCCTCTGCAATCGCTTTTTCAAGGTCTTTGTTTGTTGCGCAAATAATTCGGAAATCTACTTTGATGATGTTGTTGCCGCCAACGCGGGTGAATTGTTTTGTTTCAATAACCCGAAGCAAATCCATTTGTGTTTTCATATCAATGTTTCCGACTTCATCGAGAAATAATGTTCCGCCGTCAGCAAGTTCGAGTTTTCCTTTTCTTCGATATTGCGCTCCGGTAAATGCTCCGCGCTCGTGTCCGAATAATTCGCTTTCTAAAATTCCTTCGGGAAGCGCGCCGCAATTGACGGTAACAATCGGGAAATATTTTCTCTCGCTGTTGCAATGAATTGCGCGTGCAACTAATTCTTTTCCCGTTCCGCTTTCACCGCGAATCATAACCGTTGTATCAGTACGCGCTACGGTTTGCGTTAATTCCAGAACTTTTTTCATTTGCGGAGAATCGCCGATAATGTCATCAGGGTTTAAGAATTCGGAAATTTGCTCTTTTAACGTTGCGTTCTCGTTCTGCAATGCGCGATGTTTTATTGCGTTCAATACCAAATGCGAAAGATGGTCGGGGTCAATAGGTTTCGTGATGTAATCGAACGCGCCGCTTTTCAACGCCTGCACCGCCGTATCAACGGACGCGTGCGCAGTAATAAAAATAATTGTTGCTGTTGCATCAATCTCTTTTATTTTTTGCTGCAACTCAATACCGTCCATTCCGGGCATTTTAATATCGAGTAAAATAATATCCCAATGTTGTGTTTGCATTTGACGAAGCGCGACAACAGCATTTTCTGCAGTTCCAACAGAGTAACCGTCTTCGCGAAACCATTTCGAAAGAGAATCGCGAACAATGTTTTCATCGTCCACTATTAACAGTGCAATGGGTGAATTCATAATGTGTACTGGATACGTTAATTATACTTTTTGTAAATTGCTTCCCGCGCGCGGAAATTTAAGCGTGAAGATTGTTCCTGTTCCTATACTCGAATGAACGGAAATTTTCCCTCCGTGTCGTTCAACGATACCGTACACGATGGAAAGACCTAAACCAACGCCTTGTCCTTCTTTTTTTGTTGTAAAGAACGGTTCGAAAATGTGCAGGAGATCTTCTTGCGCAATACCGATGCCGGAATCGGATATTGCGATAGTAATTGCATCTTCCTCAAAGAGTTCGCGGACGGAAACAGAAAGCGTTCCTCCATCGGGCAACGCTTCAACAGCATTGACAAAGAGCGCGACGAATGCTTGCTGAATTTGGTTTTCATCGCACAGAAGCGAAGGATTGGAATCGCAAATCGTGGTGCGCAGTTCAACACCGGAAATTTGAAAATGATGCTGCATCAGTTCAATCGCTTTTTCCAAAACATATTGCACGGGAACAATATTCATTTCGCCGATTTGCTTTTTGGAGAACAGCAGCAAGTTTTTCACAATGGTTCCGCAACGGTGTGTTTCGCGCGCAATCAATTCAATTTCTTCCGTTATCTGCGTGAGAAGTTCCGTCTGTGTTGGTTCTTTTCGGATTATTCGCGCAATGAGTTTTGCGTAGGTAAGAATTGCTTCGAGGGGATTGTTCAATTCGTGCGCAACCGTTGCGGATAATTTCCCGAGCGAAGCCATTTTTTCTATTTGTAAAATTTGTTGGTGAATAGTTTGCAATTCAGCAGTTTTTTCTTGAATGCGATGTTCTAATGTTTTTGCCCATTCGCGGTTGATATCTTCCGCTTGCCGAAGTGAATTGGTCATCTCGTTGAATGATTGCGCAAGTTGACCTAATTCGTCTTTGGTTTTTACAGCAATCGTGTAATACAGATTTCCTTTCGAAATTTGCTGAGTTCCTTCATACAATTTTTTCACCGGTTTATCTACGATGAAATACAAAAATACAGACGAAGCAACGGAAACAAGGAGTATCATTCCGATTGCGTAGAACAGCATTGTCGTTTGTGCTTCGGAAATATTTGCGTCTATTTGCTCCAACGACATACGAACATCCAGAACGCCAAGAACGGTTTTATTCCTCGGATGCGCATGACACGCGGCATTGGAACAGAGTGCTTCGTTACGAATCGGACTGATGAGACCAAGGATGCGGTTTCCGTTTGCCGAAGAATAAATTCTCGTTCGATTGTTGGATGGAACAGATTCCAACACGTTGTTATGACTGTGGCAAATAAAGCACGCCTCCGCATTCATATCAACAATTGTGTGCATTTCTTTTGTCATTGTCGAAAATATTATTTCTCCGCGTTTGTTGTAAATACGAATTCCTTCAACGCCGGGTTCCTGCGCGATGGTATTGATAATTTGATAAACGTCCTCTTTGCGATTCAACAACATACTGTAATGCGTTGATTTTAAGATGACGTTGCTCATTCTGTTTGCATTATCGAGAACATACGTCATCATCTGTTCTGTAAAAAAATGAATAGCAAAGTACGAATAGACACCGAAAAGCACGAGCAACAATGCCAACGAACCGACAAGCACACGAAACCGCAGGGAATGAAAAAACCGAAATGTCATCCGTTCATAAATCACAATAAACGTGCCATTGCATTATAATGATTCATAACGTATTTTGAATTGTTGAAGAAGGAACGAACACTTCGTTATCTCAATACGGAAAAGAGTATTTTTGTATTTGAGAAGTAGAGTAATGGATGTTCAAATCTTTACTGTACATTGTATATCACCGCATACTTTGAGAAATGGACAGAAATTGTTTCTTTGCTGCATATCAGCAAAAAATTTTTCGAAGCAATGAACAGTATTTTTGTGCGCCGAGAATATGTGAGAGGTCCGGAAGCAGTATCCCGCCATCGGCTAACGTCAAACCAACGGTGTTTGCATTCTCTTTCAGCGAGGCGCGCACGAGTGAAAAAAAAGCCGCCGCATCTGAATCATACATTGATTCTGCTCGCAAAGAATTTAATAATCCTGCAGTTCGCAATGCTTTGTTTTCAACATCCATTTCCCACAACCATCCGTGTTCAAAAGGATGAAGACAACATTCCAACGGGTTGTTTTTTACGCGTATGTTTATCGTATGAACCGTTCCTTCCACTGGCGATACAATCGGAAGCGTTCCTTCATCAAGCACAAACCATACGCAGCGTTGATTACGTCGAAGTGTTTCGCCGACGGCAGGGAACACAATGGTTTTCAGTGAAAGCAACATCGCCGCAAGCATGGATTCTATTCCGATACGAACGCAACGCTCGTTCATCGAAGAAATCCAGCAATGGTGTCTGCTGTATAATATGTTTTTCGGCAATGGTTTCTTCGCGACGCGAGAAGACGCATACGGAAATGTTGGTCCCCGAACAGTATCCGGCGCACGATGTTGCTTCCTGATTGCGATATCGAGAGGACATTGTTCACACGCAAATTCTCTGTCGCAGAGTTGGTACGAAATCAATCCCGCACTCATCCACACACAGCGAACGTCCTTTTCATTCGTTGAATTATTGTTCGAAGAGAAGTTCATTGCGATTGTTTAAAGTAGAAAGATGTTTGTCATACAAAGAATGTTCGTGCATGTTGGGTTGCATTTCAGTTTCTTCTTGTTTGAACACCGGAAGTTTTTGAGCGACAAAAGAAAAAATAATAAAGCCGAGCGTTACAATGGTCATCGTAACAAGAATCTCCATCCACGATGGAAAATACGATACGTTGCTCCACGCTTCCATTCCCGTAATGCTCACGTTCAAACGATTGAGAATAAAACCAAGAATAATCATCACCGCGCTCAAGAATAAACCGTTGTAATTTTCCCGCATACGCTTATTCAAAAGTAGTGCGAGCGGTGCAACGATTCCGATTCCGATTTCTAACCAGAAGAAATATGTTTCTGTGCGCGGCACAATCAGCAACGAAAGAGCCGAATGATTTGCAAGGTCAACGAATTTCATCGTTGCATAAACGGCAAGCGCAACAACGGCAATTCTTCCGATTTCAGAAAGCATAGAAAGTTCCAATCCTTTGTTGAATGCGCGGGAACTGAGAAATGATTCGAATATCACCATCGCACATCCGACGGCAATGGCAGAAACATAGAAGAACACTGGCAAATATGGCGAATACCACAACGGATACAGTTTCTCCGGAACAATAAGATACAGCGAACCGAGCGACGATTGATGCAACGTCGAAAGGATAACGCCGAGTATAATCAGCGGAATACTGATTTTCTTGAGTATGTGTTGCGTGCGCGTTAAATGAAATTTTTCCAAAACAACCGGAAAAAATTCGAGAGAAAGAACCGTAGTATACAGCATTACGCACCAAGCAACCTCGAACATTACTGAACGCGGATTCCACATAATAAGCGCGTGCCAAATTTGCAACGGTCTTCCCAAATCGTACATCAATGCCACAATAACCAGA
>VGWC01000107.1 GCA_016873775.1 Ignavibacteria bacterium
CGAAAAAATAAAACAAGAATCTGCATTTGTAGATTTACTGACAATGGAAATCGGAAAATCCATCATCGGACAAAAATATATGGTGGAGCGACTTCTCATCGGTTTGCTTTCCAACGGACATATATTACTCGAAGGTGTTCCGGGATTAGCAAAAACTCTTGCGGTGAAATCGCTCGCTTCTTGCATTGACGCAAAGTTTCAGCGCATTCAATTTACGCCGGATTTGCTTCCCGCCGATTTGATTGGAACGCTCATTTACAATCAAAAGGAAACACGATTTGAAACGAAACGCGGACCGATTTTCGCAAACTTTATCCTTGCAGATGAAATCAATCGCTCGCCGGCAAAAGTGCAAAGCGCATTACTCGAAGCAATGCAAGAACGACAAGTAACGATTGGTGAAGATACGTTCAAACTTCCCGAGCCGTTTCTCGTTCTCGCAACACAAAATCCGATTGAGCAAGAAGGAACGTATCCGCTTCCCGAAGCGCAAGTTGACCGCTTTATGTTGAAATTGAAAATCACGTATCCCGCGAAAGAGGAAGAACTTTTAGTGATGCGACAAAACGTGAATGGTGTTGTTGCCGATATTAAAAAAGTTGTTGACCCGAAACAAATTCTTCATGCGCGTGGTGTTGTCGGGGAAATTTATATGGATGAAAAAATCGAGCGCTACATTCTTGATATTGTTTTTGCTTCGCGTAATCCAAAAGAGTACAAAATGGAAAAAGTTTCGTCGCTGATTAGTTACGGAGCATCGCCGCGTGCATCAATCAATCTCGCGCTCGCATCGAAAGCATACGCATTTATCAAACGCCGCGGTTATGTTATTCCCGAAGATGTTCGCGCAATCGCAATGGATGTTCTTCGCCACAGAATCGGTTTAACGTACGAAGCAGAAGCAGAAGAACGCACATCGGAGAGTATCGTCGAAGAAATTTTGAATAATGTGGAAGTGCCATAATTGCTCTTTGTGTTTCTTTGTGAACTTTGTGTCTTAGTGGTAAATAATAAAACCACTTAGACACTGAGAACACAAAATTTCGCTAAGTAATGCTATGAAATAAGTTATGACGACCACAGAGATTCTCAAAAACGTTCGAAAAATCGAAATCAAAACTCGCGGAATGGTGAATCAAATTTTTTCCGGCGAGTATCATTCCGTTTTTAAAGGACGAGGAATGAATTTTTCCGAAGTGCGCGAATATCAATACGGCGACGACATTCGTTCGATTGATTGGAATGTTTCTGCGCGCTACAATCATCCGTATATAAAAGTGTATGAGGAAGAGCGCGAACTTACGGTAATGTTGATAGTAGATTTTTCTCGTTCGGGAAATTTTGGAACGGTGGAAAAATTCAAAAATGAAATTGCGGCGGAACTTTGCGCTGTGCTTGCGTTTTCGGCGTTAAAGAATAACGATAAAGTCGGAATGATTTTGTTCACTGATATTATTGAAAAATTTATTCCGCCGAAAAAAGGAAAATCACACGCGCTTCGATTGATCCGCGAGTTGCTTGCGTTTCAACCGAAAAATTCCGGAACAAACATTTCTCTTGCATTGGAAAATTTAACACACGTAATGAAACGCCGTTGCATTGCGTTTGTCATTTCGGATTTTTTCGATGACGGATTTGAGAAAGCGATGCAACTCGCAAGTAGAAAGCACGACGTGATTGCATTACTACTTTCTGACCCGAAAGAACAGGACATTCCTAAAATCGGTTTGGTAAAATTCCGCGATGCAGAAACGGGAATTGATAGATGGGTTGATACAAACAGCAGAACAGTGCGAGAAATGTTTGCGCGGTATTTTCAACAACTCCGCGAACGACAAAAACAAATTTTTCTCAAAAGTCGTGTTGATGCAGTTCCGATTCGCATTGACCAATCGTACATTACGCCGTTAGTGAATTTTTTCAGAATGAGAGAGGGACGTGCGTAATTTTAGATTTTACATTTTACATTTTACATTTGCACACGTTTGGAAACAGTCGCAACAAGTTTTTCGTTTTGTTTCTCAATGTAAAATATCAAATGTAAAATATAAAATTGCTTTTTTGCTCATTGCTCTTTGCTCTACACTCTCTGCTTTAGCACAAGAAGTAAGCGTTACTGCAAAACCCGACACAACTTCGATTCTCGTTGGTGACCAATTCAATGTGAACATCGAAATGAAAGCGCCGAAAGATATTGTGTGGGAAATTCCGTTGTTCGGCGATTCGCTCAATGGATTTGAAATTATAAAACAGGAAAAAGGAAAACAAACTGAAGATGGCGAAAGCGTCATTCAACATTTAAAACTTGTTGTGTCGCGGTACGATTCGGGAAAATTTGTTTTTCCTCCGCTCGGATTTTTTTACCACACAACCAGCGACACATTGAAACGAGTTGCAGAATCGCGAGCGTTTTTCATCAATGTTCATACGCTTTCGGTTGATGTCGAAAAAGGAATTCACGACATTCATCCGCCGCTTGCTGTTCCGTGGACGTTTTGGGAAATTATGCTCTATATCGGCATTGCGATTGCGGTGATTGCTGCGATTTATTTTGTGTGGTATTATTACGAAAAGAAAAAAATGAAACAGCCGTTGTTTGTTCGCGAAGAAGAAAAACGTCCACCGCACGAAATTGCTTTGGAAGCATTGCGTCGGCTTGAAGGTGAAAAATTTTGGCAGCGGGGACTCGTAAAACAATTTCACAGCGAAGTAACGGAAATTATTCGCCGCTACATTGAAGGACGATACAAAATTACAGCGATTGATATGACGAGCGATGAAATTCTTTCCGCTATGCGAAGAAAAAAATCCGTTGACAAAGAAGCGATGAAACCATTGGAAAACTTTTTCTCTATTGCCGATTGGGTGAAGTTTGCAAAGTACACGCCGACGGAAAAAGAAAACGAAGAAATGATTCCGATTGCGATAGGGTTTGTGGAAAAGACGATGAAAATAATGCAAGAAGTAGTAGAAGAAAATGAAACGAAAGCAGTTGCCACTAATTTCACGAATTAACACGAATGAATTAGTGAAAATTTGTGTAATTAGTGGCTGGAATAATTATGTTCAATTATCAATTCGCTAACCCCAATTATCTATACTTGCTGTTGCTGATACCAATTCTTGCAATTTGGTATTGGCTTCGTCATCACAAACAGCAAACGGATGTGGTGTATTCCAATTTAAAAGCGTTTGCGTTCGCGCCAAAAACTTTGCGTGAACGGTTGCGCCATTTTCCGTTTTTGTTGCGAATGGTAGTTCTCGCGCTTGTTATTATTGCGCTTGCCCGTCCGCAATCTTCAATGAGCGGCGAGCGTTTGCACACCGAAGGAATTGATATCGTGCTTGTGTTGGATATTTCGGGAAGTATGCTCGCGGAAGATTTTCGTCCGAACAGAATTGAAGCAGCGAAAAATGTTGCCAGCGAATTTATAAGTGCTCGCGAAAACGATAGAATCGGTTTGGTAATTTTTTCCGGAGAAAGTTTTACACAATGTCCGCTCACGCTCGACCACGGCGTGTTGAAAAATCTTTTGCTCAAAGTAAAAAACGGAATGGTAACAGACGGAACTGCAATAGGAACTGCGCTCGCCAATGCAGTCAATCGTTTGAAAGACAGCGATGCAAAAAGTAAAGTGCTGATTTTGCTTACCGATGGCGTGAATAATCGAGGCGAAATTGACCCGCTCACTGCTGCCGATATTGCGCACACATTCGATATCCGCGTGTACACGATTGGCGTTGGAACACACGGAATGGCGCCGTATCCCGTGCAAACACCATTCGGAACGCGTTATCAAAATATGCCGACAGATTTGGATGAAAAAACACTGACGAAAATTGCCGAGATGACCGGTGGAAAATATTTTCGCGCGACAACAAATAAGGAATTGAAAAAGATTTACAGCGACATTGATAAAATGGAAAAAACAAAAATCGAAACGTTTGCTTATCGAAAGCATACGGATTTATTTTATACGTGGCTTTTCTTTTCGATTGTGGTTTTATTTGCTGAAATAGGATTGAGTCAAACGTATTTGAGAAAGTTGCCGTAAGAAAAGAAATTGGTAATTCGTCATTTGTAATTTGTAGAACGAGAAAACAAATGACCAATTACTTATGACATTTTTTTTTTAGATGAAACTTGAAATCGAGAATCAATTAACGTATAACAGATAACTAATAACGAACGCCTTGTTCAAATTTGCTCACATAGAAAATCTTTACTTGCTTGCAGTAATTCCGTTACTCATTGCATTTTTTATCTATGCATTATTGCAACAGAAAAAAATGCGGAATGCGTTTGCAAGTATAGAATTGTTTCAACGACTTTCGCCGTGGACAAGTACGGTTAAACAGAAAATTAAATTCGGCATTTTGCTTTTTGCGATTGCATTGGTAATTGTCGGTTTCGCAAATCCACAAATTGGTTCACGTTTTGAAGAAGTGAAAGCCGAAGCGATTGATATTTTCATCTCGCTCGATGTTTCCAAAAGTATGAAAGCGGAAGATGTGCAGCCGAATCGTTTGGAAGCGGCGAAATATGCAATCGGGCAATTGTTGAATATGGTGAGAGGCGACCGCGTTGGACTTTCTGTTTTTGCCGGTGATGCGTATGTGCAATTTCCTCTTACGCTCGATTACAGCGCGGCAAAAATTTTTCTCGATGCAATAGATGTGGAAACGGCACCGGTTCCGGGTTCGGCATTAGGAACAGCAATTCAAATTGCGGATAAATCTTTTTCCGATATCGAAGATGAAAACGAAAAAAATAATAATAACGCTAACAAAGTTTTGATTTTAATTACCGACGGAGAAAATACGGAAGGCGATGCGTTTGCTGCTGCGACTGAAGCGGCGAAAAATGGCGTACTGATTTATACGATTGGCGTTGGTTCTATCAATGGTTCACCGATTCCGGAATTTATTAACGGACAACGCGATTTCAAACGAGACAGAGATGGAAATGTTGTTGTTACAAAACTCGACGAAGAATCGCTGCTGAAACTTGCGAGCATTGGCAGTGGAAAATATTATCGTGCCACAACCGGTGGCGATGAGCTTGTGAAAATTTTTGATGACATCAATAAATTACAAAGACGAGAAATCGGCGTAAAGCAATTTACCGAATATGAAAGTCGTTATCAGTATTTTGTTTTTGCCGCATTGTTGTTATTGCTTACGGAAATTTTTGTTTCGGAAAAGAAAAGCAATACGTGGCACAAGTTTAAATCGCTCGCGTATAGGAATTCTGTTGATAAAATTTTTGTGGAGAAGGAAAAAGCAATATGAACATTTTAGATTTTATATTTTACATTTTACATTTCGCATTTGTCCGTACGTTTCAATATAAAATATCAAATGTAAAATGTAAAATTGTTTTGATTTTACTCGTAGTTTTCTGTTCGTCGTTGGCTGGTTTTTCTCAATCCACTCGTTCATTGATTA